>CANRER010000007.1 GCA_947629615.1 uncultured Clostridia bacterium
TTAACATTACTTATACCAATCCATTAAGCCCTTGAACGGTCTGCGCGTATTTTTTTACGGCCCCTCATTGCACAGACTATTCGTCCTCTTCTCCGCCGACCTTCAGCTCAACGGGGATTTCGGTGCGGTTGCCGACGAAGTCCTCAACGTAAATCGTCACGGGATAAGTGCCGGGAACGGTCACGTCAAGCATAGACACATCGGCGCTCACGTAGGATTTAAGGTCGATACCTGTTACGTCCTCGGCCTTTTCTACATAGTTGCTCCAGCTTATCTCGGAGGTATCCTTGTTAAGGTCGATGCCGTCAAGCTCCTCCTTAAGCTCAAGCGTCGGGGGAACGGTGTTCTCCTTGTCGTAGATATAGACGGTTTCCTTGCGCTCGCCGGTGTTGCCGGCCTTATCCTTTATGCGGATAATGAGGCCGTTTTCGTACTTGCCGACCTTATTGAAATCGACCGCGCTGTAATCGACCTCGAAGCGGCCGCCCTCGAAGGGAACGGCGTCCTCGTCGAACTCGTCCTCGGTGCCGTTTTCCTTGGCTTCCTCCTCGGCAAGCTCGATGTCGTTCGCGCCGCGAACGACTACCTCGCCGTCCTCGTATTTCATCTCGTATTCGCCGTCAACGCCGTCGCTGGCCTTGTAAAGTTCGAGCCAGTCTATATCCTTGGGGTCCGTACCCTCGGCGAAAACGACGGGGTTATTTTCTATCTTCGATATACTGGGGTTGACGTTATCCACAACCTCGCCGGAGTTGAGCGCCTTGGATATGCTCTCAATCTTGTTATACGTGCCGGACTTTTTCGCCTCGACGTTTATGCGGTACTTGGGCGTTCCGCCAACGCCGTAAACGCTGCGGCCGAACACGTCCTGCGCGTAGCTCCAGAACACCTCAATGGACTCGCCGAACTCGTTTTCGGGAACGTTGCCGAGCTGGGTGTATATGCGCAGGTTCGCGTCGCCTATTTCGGGGTGGAAGATGTCGATACCGTCCTCAACGGCCTTGCCGGCCACGGCCTTTTCCCTGTATTCCTCGAAGCTGTCAACGTGGGCGAGCTCCTTGTAGAACTCGGAGCGGTAAAGGGCGTAGGCCTCGAGAGCCAAACGGCTTTCCTCCTCGTCGAAGCCCTTGAGCAGGCCGACGCTGTCGGCAACGGAGCTGTATATCTGATAGCGGCCGCGGGTAGCGTCGTTATCGTAGTCGGCGTAAGGGTCGGTATAGTGAATGTCGTCCGGGCGGGGCCACGGGATAACGCCCATCGACTCGCCGCGCTCGGCCAGAGCGCTGCCGCAGTTATCCATCATCCAGCGGGCGGCGTTGTTGAACACGCTCTCGCCGGCGGCAAAGGCGTTCGTGGGGGCCATGTAGCCGGTATCAACGGAGTTGGGGCCGGCCTTGAGGCACACCGCCAAGCCCTTCGTCAGAAGGCCGTCAAGATACTCGGCGGCCACCTTGCCCTCCTCGGAGTCGATGCTTACGGTGCTGCCGTCGTAAAGGCAGGCCCCATTGGAGTGCAGGGCGAAAAGAATGGCGTACATATAATTGGTATGAAAGGCGTAAATGTCGTTGCCGGAGGCGGACTTTTTGCCGTTGAAGTAGGTGCGGAGCTTTTCAAGATAATCCTCGAAGGTACTCCACGTCCAATCGCCGCGCTCGTAAAGTGTGGCGGGATAGAGCGTTTTGCCGTTTTCCTTGAGGGCGGGCACCTGCTCTATGTATGTGGCGTTATAAACCAGCGGCCAGTTGTTCATATAGATGAAGTCGCGGTTTATAAGGTAGTAATTGCCGAAGCACTTATCCACAAGCATCCAGCTGTAGTCGGGATTGTTTTCAAAAATATCGGTATACTTATCGAGCTGCTGAAGCACGTTCTGGGAAAGCAGCGTACCCTGCGAGCCGTTGGCCATAATCGGGATATGGCAGAGCGGGTCGCCGGCGAGAACCGTCTGTAGCAGGCACTGCTTAATATCCGTAGGATACGACACCCACTTTATATCGACGCCCAGCTCGTCCTTAACGGTGTTAAGGGCGGCGATGGCGGCGCGGCGGTTATCCTCGCTCATGCCGGATTCGCCGGTTATTTCGTCAACATAGTACGGGTCGTCCTCAGGAACATAGTGATGACCTATCAAAATTGTCGAAACAGCGGCCTTTGCGGCCCTGTTCCCAAGCGAGCAGCCCGTGAAGGCCACGGCGATAAGCGCAGCGCATAGGGCTACCAACGCGCACTTTTTGAAACCTGATTTCATTTTCTACCCCTCTATTCCGATGATATTTTTCTATTTTTTATTATACAACAATAATTTACCTTTGTCAATAACTTTAACCACAAAAAAAGGAATCCACATTTGTGAATTCCTGCCAAGACAAATCTGTAAATTTTTTACCGCAGAGAGTAGCGCCCCATCATGTCGCTGCGGCAGAGGTCGCTTTCCACAATCTCGCGCAGACCTATGCCGAGCGCGCTCGCGAGGGAAGAGGTGTAAAACAAAGCCTCGCCCATTTCGGTAATGACAGTGCCGCGGCACTCGTCGCAAAGGCTGCCCCGAAGCTGAGTATCTTCCCTTTCGGGCCGGCTTTTGCGCCCGCCTATCTCCACGCAGCCGCAGGCCGTGGCGGCCTTAACGACGCTGCGGGCCACTCTGGCGTTGGCGCATTGCAGCTTTGTAAGTATGTCAAGCAGGCTTTTGTTCCTTTCAAGAACCTTTTCCGCCCTGCGCTGGTATTCGCTTATCAAATCCGCTTCCATGACAATTCTCCTTATTTTTTCATATATTCGGCATGCTTAAATTATACCGCCGCGCGCCGCTTTTGTCAATGAGAGAGATTGTCGATTGAAGCAAGCGAAAAAATATCCCCACCGCCGCTCTTTACAAAACATTAAATTCGTGGTATAATTATATTATCTTTTGTAACGGAGGAAACTGCTATGAGGCTTAACGGAAAATACAAGCTGCGCAAGGTCAGCGACACATACGTTGTGGTGAGGCTCGGCGGGGAGTCGCTGGACCTCAGCAAGCTTATCACCGTGAACGAAACCGGCGCTTTCATTTTTGAAAAGCTGAAGAACGACATCTCTATGGACGAGCTTGTGGCAGCCATCGTGGCCGAGTACGACATAGACGAGGAGGGCGCGCGCAAGGCCGCCGAAACATATGTTGACAAGCTGGTCGAGCTTGGCGTGGCCGAAAGGTAGGGTATTATGATAAAAAGGAAGATTACGCGGCGGATAAACGTGGGCGGCGTGGCCGTGGGCGGCGGCGCCCCGGTGAGCGTGCAGTCCATGTGTACGACCGACACCCGCGACGCGAAGGCAACGGCGGCCCAGCTTAACGCCTTAAAGGCCGCCGGCTGCGACATTGCCCGCGTGGCCGTTTTGGACATGACGGCCGCCAAGGCCATAAAGGAGATAAAAAGCCGCGCGGACATTCCCCTTGTGGCCGACATTCATTTCGACTACCGCCTTGCGCTGGAGTGCGTTAAAAGCGGGGCCGACAAAATACGCATAAACCCCGGCAACATCGGCGGGGCCGACAAGGTTCGCGCCGTGGCCGACGCCTGCGGCGAAAGAGGCGTGCCCATACGCATAGGCGTGAACGGCGGCTCGTTGGAAAAGGAGCTTTTGGAAAAATACGGCCACCCCACCGCCGAGGCCCTGTGCGAAAGCGCGATGGGGCACATACAGCTGCTGGAGGACTGCGGCTTTCACGACATCGCCCTTTCAATCAAGTCCAGCGACGTCGTGTTGACGGTCGAGGCCTACGAGATGATCTCCTCGATGACGGACTACCCTCTGCACCTCGGCGTGACCGAGGCGGGAACCGAATACACCGGCATAATCAAAAGCAGCGCGGGCATAGGCTCGCTGCTGCTCGGCGGCATAGGCGACACGATACGCGTGTCGCTGACGGCCGACCCCGTTCGCGAGGTCGCGGCGGGGATAGAGCTGCTTAAGGCTCTCGGTCTGAGGAAGGGCGCGAGGCTCACCTCCTGCCCCACCTGCGGCCGCTGCCGCGTGAGCAACATGATAGACATTGCCGCCCAAGTGGCGAAGCGGCTCGAGGGCGTCGGCAAGGACATTCACGTGGCCGTCATGGGCTGCGCCGTCAACGGCCCCGGCGAGGCCCGCGAGGCCGACGTGGGCTTTGCCTGCGGCGACGGGGTGGCCCTGCTGTTCAAGCGCGGCGAAATACTTAAAAAGGTCCCCATAGGCGAGGCCGTGGACGCGCTGTTCGAGGAGATAGAGCGGCTGTAGACATGGGCCGCGCCCGAAGCAAGGAGGCACAATTATGAAAAACGAGTATACCATGAGCGAGGTTTTCTCCCTTGCGGAGGGCGACATACGCGTTCTCGCGGGGGAAATCGAAAAGCTCATTATAGATAAAGATGAGCAGACGGCCCTCGTACGCGTGCGCTACGACGAGCTGCCGCCGGCGGCCGCGCTGGAGCGGTACCGCGAGGAGGTGCGCCGCCTGTACAGGCTGAAGGACGTCCGCTTTGAAACGCTGTTCTGCGGCAAGAACCCCACCGAGGACGACGCACTGCGCTGCCTTAACGCGGCGATAGCCTCGCTGCGGGCCGAAAAACCGCTGTGCGGCGCAATTTTGTGCGACAGCACGGCCGAAATAGACGACGGAGCGGCGCGCATAACGCTGCGCCACGGCAACCGACACGTTCTGGAGGACGAGGGCGCGGGCGAATATCTGAAAAAAAGCCTCAAGCGCGGGCTCGGCAGGGACTATGCCGTGGAGTTCGCCGAGGAGGAAATGGAGGTCGAGCAAAAGCTCGAGCCGATATTCGAGAAAAAGCCCCGCAAGGAAGAAAAAAAGCCGCTCGGCGACGTTATCTTCGGCAAGCAGTTTTCCCCCGAGGACGAGCTTATGCCGATAAGCGAGATAACCGACGAGGTGCAGTTCGCCTGCATAAAGGGCGACACCTTCGGCTTCGACACGAGAGAGCTGAAATCCGGCAAGTTCCTTGTTGTTTTTTTCATAACCGACTACACCGGCAGCATAACCGTTAAAATGTTCGTCCATCCGAAGGACGTCGGCCCCATAACGGACGGTTTGAAAAAGCCGCGCTGTGTTGCGCTGCGCGGCAGGGTGGAGTACGACAGCTTTAACCGCGAGCTGACCGTTATGGCCCGCGACATAATCAAGGCGTCCATGCCCGAAACCCTCGACGAGGCCCCCGTGAAGCGCGTAGAGCTTCACGCCCACAGCAAATATTCGGCTATGGACTCCGTTATGGACGTCGGCGATTACGTAAAGCAAGCTCTCAAATGGGGGCACAAGGCCATCGCGCTGACCGACCACGGCGTGGTGCAGGCCTTCCCCGACATTTACCACGCCAAAACCGACGACATAAAGATAATCTACGGCTGCGAGGGCTACCTTATTGAAAGCGGCGCGAGGTATAACTCGAAGGACACCGTTCGCTACCACATAATCCTTCTGGCAAAAAACCGCGTTGGCTTGGAAAACCTTTATCGGCTCGTCAGCCTTTCCCACGTGAATTACTTCTACAAGCGGCCGCTGATACCCCGCGAGGAGCTTGTCAAGCGGCGCGAGGGCCTCATCATCGGCAGCGCCTGCGAGGCGGGCGAGCTGTTCCGCGCCGTGCGCGACGGCCTGCCCGAGGAGCGGATACGCGAGATAGGCGCGTTTTACGACTATTTTGAAATCCAGCCCATAACCAACAACGGCTACCTTGTACGCGAGGGCATCGTCAAGGACGACGAGGGCCTGCGGGAGCTGAACCGCAAAATACTTGCCCTCGGCGACGAAATGGGCAAGCCCACCGTCGCCACCTGCGACGTACACTTCCTCCGCCCGAGGGACGAGGTATACCGCCGTATTCTTCAGGCTGGGCAGGGCTACAAGGACGCCGATATCCAGCCGGGGCTTTACTTCCGCACCACAGCCGAAATGCTCGAGGAGTTCGCCTACCTCGGCGAGCGGGCCTACGAGGTGGTTGTGGAAAACACGAACAAAATCGCCGACATGGTCGAGGACTTCGCCCCCATCGCCGAGGGCAACTATCCGCCCAAAATCGACGGCAGCGAGGAGATAGTTCCCCGCTTGGCCTACGAAAAGGCAAAGGAGCTTTACGGCGACCCGCTGCCCGAGCTGATTGAAAAGCGGCTGGCGGACGAGATTGAAAGCGTTGTGGGCCACGGCTACGCCGACCTTTACAACTACGCGCGAATGCTCGTCAAGCACTCCAACGACGACGGCTATATCGTCGGCAGCCGCGGCAGCGTCGGCTCGTCGTTCCTCGCCTACTGCGTGGGCATAACCGAAATAAACGGCCTGCCCGCCCACTACCGCTGCCCCAAGTGCCGCCACAGCGAGTTTTTCCTTAACGGCGAATACTTCGTCGGCTGCGATATGCCCGACAAGCTCTGCCCCGAGTGCGGCGCTCCTTATATAAAGGACGGCTTCGATATTCCGTTCGAAACCTTCCTCGGCTTCGGCGGCGGCAAGCAGCCCGATATTGACCTGAATTTCTCGGGCGAGTACCAGCCGAAGGCCCACAAGTATACCGAGGAAATCTTCGGCGAGGGCTATGTTTACCGCGCCGGCACGGTTTCCACCGTGGCGGAAAAAACGGCCTACGGCTATGTGAAGCGATATTTCGAGGAAAAAAACAAATACGTACACAACGCCGAGATTGAGCGGCTCAAAAACGGCTGTATGGGCGTGAAAACCACCTCGGGCCAGCACCCGGGCGGCATGGTCATCGTGCCGCACGGCCACGACATAAACGAGTTCACGCCCGTTCAATACCCGGCCAACAAAACCGACTGCGGCATTATAACCACCCACTTCGACTACCACAGCATAGAGCATAATCTGCTTAAAATGGACATTCTCGGCCACGACGACCCGACAATGCTCAAAATGCTGCGCGACCTGACCGGCGTCGAGCCCACGGGCATAAACATAGCCGACGAAAAGGTGCTCAGCCTGTTCACCTCACCCGAAGCCCTCGGCGTAACGCCCGAGGACATTGGCAGCGAAACCGGCACCTTCGCCGTGCCGGAAATGGGTACGGGCTTTGTGCGCCGAATGTTAATGGAAGCCAAGCCCAAAAACGTGGGCGACCTTGTGCGCATATCCGGCCTTTCCCACGGCACCGACGTGTGGACGAACAACGCGCAGGAGCTTATCCGCTCCGGCATATGCGAGCTGGGGCAGGCTATATGCTGCCGCGACGACATTATGGTCTACCTCATGCACAAGGGGCTCGAGCCGCAGCGCGCCTTTACGATTATGGAGCAGGTCAGGAAGGGCAAAAAGCTAAAGCCCGGCGACGAAGAGGAAATGCGCGCCCACAAGGTGCCCGAATGGTACATAGACAGCTGTAACAAGATAAAGTACATGTTCCCCAAGGGCCACGCCGCGGCCTACGTAACTATGGCAAACCGCGTCGCGTGGTACAAGGTCTACCGCCCGCTGGCCTTCTATCAGGCCTACTTCACCGTCCGCGCCGACACCTTCGACTGCGAAAAAATGGCCTGCGGCCGCGAACGCTGCCTTCAGGCCATGGCCGATATCCGCGCCATCGACAACCCCACCTCGACCGAAAAATCCACCTATACCATTCTCGAGGTGGTGAACGAGATGTACGCCCGCGGCTTCGACTTCACGCCCATCGACATCTACAAGGCCCACCCCTCGAACTTCATCGAGGTGGACGGCAAGATAATGCCTGCTTTCAACAGTATTGCCGGCCTCGGCCTCGCCGCCGCGCAGAGTATAGCCGACGCCCGCGAAAAAGGCCCCTTCCTTTCGGTGGACGACTTCAAAAACCGCACCTCCGTCAGCGAAAAGCATATCGACATTATGCGCTCTATGGGCTGCTTCGACGGACTTCCCGAGCACGCCCAGCTCAGCATTTTTGAACTGGCTTTATGACCGTATATCCCCTATTTTCGGCAAGAACCGCAAGATATTGTGGTTTTTGCCGATTTCTGTTGTCGTTTTTTACAATATACAGACGATAAAAAATTACAAAAAGTGTAAATTTCCTCTTGCATTTTCTCCCATTTTATGGTAATATAATATCATAAAACAAAAAGAAAGCGGAGGAATATGCTATGGAAAAGACTATTAAGACGGTAATTGCCGGCGACGGACGGGATACTACAGAGGAAATCAGCGGATTTCTCTCGGAAAAAAGCGATATTTTTATTGCAGGCTCGGCTAATGACGGAGAAGAGGCTCTTGAAAAGGTGAAAAAGCTGCGGCCCGACCTTTTAATAATGGACGTTATGATGCCCAAGCTGGACGGCATCGAGCTGCTGCGCCGCCTTCAGGAGCTGAGCCGCAAGCCCGTTGTCATAATCGTGACCTCAACCTCCAACCGCACGCTGATAAACCACTGCATGGAGCTGGGCGCGGATTATTTTATGATAAGGCCCTGCAATTTTGCCACTCTTTACGAGCGCATAAAAATGCTTTGCGTGAAGTCATCACTTCGCCGCGGCGGCGAGGTAGGCGACCGCCCCGGCGACCGCGCCATCGAAATCACCGTCACCAACACCATTCACTCTGTCGGCGTACCGGCAAACATAAAGGGCTACCAATATCTGCGCGACGCAATAATTATGTGCATTAAGGACAGCGAACTCATCAACGCCGTCACAAAGCAGCTTTATCCCAAGGTGGCCGAAAAGCATAACACCTCGCCCAGCCGCGTGGAGCGCGCCATTCGCCACGCCATCGAAGTCGCCTGCACCCGCGGCAACGAGGAAGCGCTTTATAATCTTTTCGGCTACACCGTCAGCAATAATAAGGGAAAGCCCACAAATTCCGAGTTTATCGCCATGATAGCCGATAAGCTCCGCCTTGAAATGCTCGCCTGATTTTCCCCAATGCCACTATGGAGAGGCCGCCCCGGCTCGGGGAGCAGATGAGAGCGACCACAAAAGCAATTATCGGCGCAAAACGAGGTTCATCAAAATGCAGAAATCCGCTCTTTTGAGCGGATTTCCGTTATTAATTGAAGATATTTAGCCTAACGTGTTATACCGTGCGCGGAGCTTACTTAACCTCGTACTTGGGGCGGGCCACATAGTGAGTATGGAGAAGCTCATGGGCCTTATGGCCGCCGGCCTCGCCGAGATACTCACTGTAAAGCTGCTTGATATAGGGATTATCGTGGCTCTTGCGCACCTTGAGGCTCTTATCCTCGGCATAGATAGCCTTGGCGCGCTCGGCGGAAACATTTACGTCCATCTTCACTCTGGAGGAAACGATGGGCTGACCGCCGCCGGTTACGCAGCCGCCGGGGCAGGCCATAATCTCGATGAAATCGACCTGAGTTTCGCCGGCCTTAATGCTGTCGAGCAGCTTTCTGGCATTGCCGAGGCCGTGAGCAACGGCCGCGCGGATAACCTTATCGCCCGCGGGAACGGAGGCGATCTTCACGCCGTCAAGGCCGCGAACCTCCTCGTAGTCAACCTTTTCAACGGGCTTGCCGCTGAGTATCTCGGCAACGGTACGGAGAGCGGCCTCCATAACGCCGCCGGTAACGCCGAAGATAACGCCCGCGCCGGTGGCCTCGTCGCCGAAGGGCGAGTCGAACACCTCGTCGGGGAGCTTATTGAACTGAATACCGCTCTGCTTTATCATTCCGGCAAGCTCGCGGGTAGTGATAACGGCGTCAACGTCGGGAACGCCGTTGGCGGCAAGCTCGTCGCGGGCCGCCTCGAACTTCTTGGCGGTGCAGGGCATTACGGAAACAACGTATATATCCTTGGGGTCTATGCCGGCCTTCTCGGCGTAGTAGCTCTTGATGATTGCGCCGAACATTTCGTGGGGCGACTTGCAGGTGCTGAGGTTATCCAGAAATTCGGGATAGTTATGCTCGCAGAACTTAACCCAGCCGGGGCTGCAAGAGGTAATCATCGGCAGCGTGCCGCCGTTCTGTATTCTGTGGAGCAGCTCGGTGCCCTCCTCCATAATGGTGAGGTCGGCGCCGAAGTCGGTATCGAACACCTTATCGAAGCCCAAACGGCGCAGCGCGGCAACCATTTTGCCTGTTACGCGCTCGCCCATAGGCAGGCCGAATTCCTCGCCGAGAGCGGCGCGGACGGCGGGAGCCGTCTGAACCACAACGTGCTTGTCGGAGGCGAGAGCCTCCCAAACGTCCTTGGTGGAGTCCTTCTCGCGAAGGGCGCCGACAGGGCAGACGGCTATGCACTGGCCGCAGTTCACACAATCGACCTCGCCGAGGCTGGCCTCGAACGCGCAGCCGACCTTGGTCTTGAAGCCGCGTTCCATAGTGTCGATAACGCCGACGGTCTGAATTTTTTTGCAGACGTTTACGCAACGGCGGCAAAGCACGCACTTGTTGTTGTCGCGCACGATGGAGGGCGAAACGTCGTCGATGTCGTATTCGCTGCGGACGCCCTCGTAGGGGATATCCTCAACGCCGAGCTCATCGGCAAGGGCCTGAAGCTCGCAGTTGCGGTTGCGGGGGCAGGTGAGGCACTTGCGGTCGTGGTTGCTGAGCATAAGCTCTAGCACGGCGCGGCGGGTTTCACGCACGGCGGGGGTATTGGTTTGAACCTCGATGCCCTCGGCAACGGGGTAAACGCAGGCCGCCTGAAGGGCGCGGCCGCCCTTTATTTCAACCAGACACATTCTGCAAGAGCCTGTCTGGCTGACGTCCTTGAGGTAGCAAAGGGTGGGAATTTCTATCCCGGCCGAGCGAGCGGCCTCCAGAACGGTGGTTCCGGCGGGAACGGAAACGTCCTGCCCGTTTATTTTCAGATTAACCATATCCATTTCAGGCAACTCCTTTCTTAATTAACCCTTGACAACTGCGCCGAACTTGCAGGTCTCCATGCAGACGCCGCACTTGACGCACTTGGACGCGTCAATAACGAAAGGCTTCTTGATCTCGCCGGAAATGGCGCCCACGGGACACTTGCGCGAGCAGGCGGAGCAGCCCTTGCACTTTTCGGCGTCGATGGAGTACCTTGTGAGGGCCTTGCATACGCCGGCGGGGCATTTCTTATCCACGACGTGAGCGATATATTCGTCACGGAAATAGCGCAGCGTGGAAAGAACGGGGTTCGGGGCCGTCTGGCCGAGGCCGCACAGAGAAGCGTTCTTGATGTGGTAGCACAGAGCCTCAAGACGGTCGATGTCCTCAAGAGTGCCGTTGCCCTTGGTTATTTTGTCGAGTATTTCGAGCAAACGTCTGGTGCCTATGCGGCAGGGCGTGCACTTACCGCAGGACTCGTCAACCGTAAATTCCAAGAAGAATTTGGCTATATCGACCATGCAGTTGTCCTCGTCCATAACGATGAGGCCGCCGGAGCCCATCATGGAGCCGATGGAGATGAGCGAATCGTAGTCGATGGGCGTGTCGATAAGGGAGGCCGGAATGCAGCCGCCGCTGGGGCCGCCGGTCTGGGCAGCCTTGAACTTTTTGCCGTTAGGCACGCCGCCGCCGATTTCCTCGACGATTTCGCGCAGGGTAGTACCCATAGGTATCTCGACAAGGCCGGTGTTGTTGATTTTGCCGCCGAGGGCGAACACCTTTGTGCCCTTGCTCTTTTCGGTGCCGATGGAGGCGAACCAATCCGCGCCCCTGTTGATGATGACGGGGATATTGGCGTAGGTTTCAACGTTGTTCAGAATGGTGGGCTTTTCCCACAGACCCTTTACGGCCGGGAACGGCGGACGGGGACGGGGTTCGCCGCGGTGGCCCTCGATGGAGGTCATGAGGGCGGTTTCCTCGCCGCAGACGAAGGCGCCCGCGCCGAGGCGTATTTCGATGTCGAAATCGAAGCCGGTGTCGAATATATTCTTGCCGAGCAGACCGTACTCCTTGGCCTGATCGATAGCTATCTGAAGCCTCTTAACAGCGATGGGATATTCGGCGCGGATATAGATATAGCCTTGGTTCGCGCCGATGGCGTAGCCGGCGATGGCCATAGCCTCAAGCACGCTGTGGGGGTCGCCCTCCAGCACGCTTCTGTCCATGAAAGCGCCCGGGTCGCCCTCGTCGGCGTTGCAGCAGACGTACTTCTGCTCGTTCACGCTCTTGGAGGCGAAATCCCACTTGGTGCCCGTTGGGAAGCCGCCGCCGCCGCGGCCGCGAAGGCCGGACTTCTTAACGGTGTCGATAACCTCGGCGGGCGTCATTTCGGTGAGAACCTTGCCGAGAGCCTGATAGCCGTCGACGGCTATGTACTCCTCGATGTTCTCGGGGTTGATGACGCCGCAGTTACGCAGAGCGACTCTCTGCTGCTTTTTGTAGAAGTTTACGTCGTTGAGCGACTTGATGCCGTCGTCCTCGACGGTTTCGTCGTATACGAGCCTCTTAACGATACGGCCCTTCAGAAGATGCTCCTTAACGATCTCCTCCACGTCCTCCTTCTGAACGCGGCTGTAGAAGGAGCCTTCGGGGTATACGACAACGATGGGGCCGAGGGCGCAAAGGCCGAAGCAACCCGTTTTTATAACCTTTACCTCTTTGGAAAGGCCGTTTTCCTCAAGCTTGGCCTCGAACTCGTCCATAAGCGTCTGGCTGCCAGAGGAAGTGCAGCCCGTGCCTCCGCAGATAAGCACATGGGATCTAACAAGCTCCATAAAAGACCCTCCCTTCTTACATTCCGGCGGCGCCGATGGTGTATTCCGACACCACCTGTCCGTTCACGATGTGTTCCGATACTATGCGCGCAACCTTTTCGGGGGTCATCTTTATGTAAGTGACCTTATCCTGACCGGGCGCGTAAATCTCAACGATGGGCTCGAGGCGGCAAAGGCCTATGCAGCCCGTCTGCTCAACAACCACGTTTTGAAGCTTTCTTTTGTTGATTTCTTCAAGGAAGGCCGTCATAACGGGGCGGGCGCCGGCCGCTATGCCGCAGGTCGCCATGCCGACAACAACCCTTGTGCCGTCCTCTCTTTCCTTCCTAAGGTTTACGTTTTCGATTGCTTTTTGCTTCAGCGCCTGAAGCTCGGCTAAGCTTTTCATTTATTCTGCACCTCCATAAATATTTGCAATACCTTCGTCAATATAGTCCTTCAGCCACGCCGCGACCGTCGGGTCGCTGAGCGGAACCTCGCCGAGGATTTCCTTCATTTCTTTCGTGCTGAACTCGAACACCCTTTTATTGAAGGTGTGCCTGTAGCAAAAGTCTATCTCGGGGTTCATGGATATGAGCGCCGTCATCGTGCCGGCCATATCCCCGAGGGGCTGGCGGTCGATGTGGCCGTAGGAGAAGCGGGCCTGTATAAGCGTTCCCTTCCCCACCTCGCTCGTTAGCTCAACGTCGCCGCCGGTGGCTTGGGCCGCGCTGCGAAGGAGCGATATGCCCATGCCGACCTTGCGCGTGGTGCGCGTGGTGACAAAGGGGTCCATAACCCTCGCGACCATCTCGCTGTCCATGCCGCAGCCGTTATCCTTCACCGAGAAGGACAGGATATCCTCGTCCGTATCCTCGCGAAGCTCGACCTCGATAAGCGTCGCCCCCGCGCGGACGGAATTCTGCACAATGTCCAGAATATTCAGACTGATTTCCTGCATATCAGTATTTGGCGATTATACCGGGAACGTCGTCCACGACAAGGCGGCCGTAAACGTCGTCGTTGACGGTCATAACGGGGGCAAGGCCGCAGGCGCCTATGCAGCGGGTGGCCGTGAGCGAATACTTGCCGTCGCTCGTGCAGCCGTCAACGTCTATTCCCAAAATCTCCTTAACCTTATTGATGATGTCGCCGCTGCCCTTAACGTAGCAGGCTGTGCCGAGGCAAACGCTGATTTGATATTCGCCCTTGGGATTGAGGGAAAACTGGGTGTAGAAGGTTACTACGCCGTAAACCTCCGCCAGCGTAACGCCCAGACCCTTGGCTATGATGCTCTGCACCTCAATCGGCAGGTAGCCGTAGATGTCCTGCGCCTCGTGAAGCACGGATATAAGCGCGCCGGCTTGGTCCTTGTGCTTGGCGATGACCTCCAAGAGCTTCGCTTCCTGCTCCGCGGTACCCTTGAAGGGTACGGTAGCCTGATTACTCATATATTGTTACCTCCTTAAAGTATTATCGAAATTACGCATAAAACTGCGGCCTTGCGGGCCTTTGCCCACACGGCACAATTATTATATCAGAATAATATCGGTTTGTCTACACTAACAAACTGTTTTCCATAAATTTTTTTACATAATATTTCTTTTTCTGCCTAACAGCTCCAGCACGGCGGCCACGCTTTTTTCTTCGAGGCTCAGCCGCCAGACGGCTTCGGAAATATCCGTCAGATAGTGGGCGTCGCTGTCGTGCAGGTAGCGATACCTGTCGTCGGAGGCCATTTCGGGGCCGGCCCGCTTGGAAAGCTCCAGCGTGGTGAAGCCCATTTCCTCCGGCACGGAGCCGAGGTTCGACACTATGCTGTTGCTGGGGCGGTCGATGTGGGCCGGAATACAGACGCCGCCGCGCTCCTCGACGAGGGCCTTTATGCTCTCCACGGGGAGGTCGGTCGCGTTTATCAGCAGCTTTTCGACGGAGCCCGTCTGCTCGTCGCGGCTGTTCATTATCCGCTGTTCGCCGAAAATCTCGGGCCGGTTTTTGATTGGCGGAAGGTGGCTTTCCAGAATTTCGCCCATGTCGAGCGCGGCCTCCGCCGTGGGGAACAGGCACAGCAGGTGAACCTCCTCGGCGCTTTCGGCCTCGATGGCCGGCACCACGAGCAAATCCCACTCCTTCGCGGCCTCGATGACGGCCGGCACGTTCCTCGCGGTGTTATGGTCGGAAAGAGCGATTATCTCAAGCCCGTTCAGCATGGCCATAGCCGCGATACTGTGCGGAGTCATATCGTCGTCGCCGCAGGGCGAAAGGCACGAGTGCATATGCAAATCGTAAGCGTACCTGCCCATCACACCAAGTCCTTCAGCGCGCAGACAAGCTCAAAGGCCGTTTTTTCGCTGCTGTAAACGGGTATTCCCTCCATGTCGGCCCGCTTGGCGGCGTTCGCGTCGGGGCTGAGCCCCTCGGCAAGGATTATCATAGCGGCGTCGGTGAGGCTGGCGACGGCCACAATGTTTATGTTCGTCTGAATTGTGACCCACGCGTTGCCGCTTTGGGCCTTGCCCATGACGAGGCTCAAAAGGTCGCCCACATAACCCCCGCTGACCTCGCGGTCAACGCCGTCCTCGCCGCATTTGAGCGTAAGCTCGAGCCTTTCGGCTATATCCTTAACTTTCATTTTACTCTCCTCATTGCCTTAAATCTCACTCCGTCATGGACGGGGGCAGCTTGCTTTCAAGCTCGGCCATCTCCTTGGCCAAAAGGCTGACGCGCTCGCGCAGCTTGAAAATGCAGTCGGTTTCGTTGGCCTTGCCGCGCACTATGTCCTCGGCCAGCTCGCGGCAGGTCGGCGCCCCGCAGGAGCCGCAGTCGAGCTGAGGCAGGCCCTCAATTATCTCGTTCATTCTTATGGCCTTCTGCATGGCTATGCCGAAATCGGCGTCCAGCGGCGAAAACGGCTGATACTCGATTTTTCTGTTCCAGTAAAGGTCCATATCGTCGCGCAGCTCGCCCTTTTTGTCCTCAAGACCTTGAGATATGCGCCTTATGCGCGAATTGGCGACAAAGTTGTTTTCCACCGTAAGGCTCCCGCCCACGC
The DNA here is from genome assembly GCA_947629615.1 of uncultured Clostridia bacterium. Lineage (GTDB taxonomy): Bacteria > Bacillota > Clostridia > UMGS1883 > UMGS1883 > JAFLUQ01. The sequence continues at coordinate 15,642 of CANRER010000007.1, forward strand.
AGCCGCCCGTGCAGGCCAATGCCTCGATGAAATCCACGCCCTTTATTTTTTCGTCCTCAAGCTGGTCAAGCACCTCTATAACGTTGGCTATGCCGTCCACGGCGATGTACTTTTCGATGCCGAGAGCCTCGGCCTCGCCGCCGTGGTTGGCCCAGCGGACGCCGCTGCGGCCCGACTTGCTCAAATGCTCGACCTTCGTTATCTTATCTATACTGTGCGCAAGGCGCATATATACGTCCTTGATGGACAAAGCCCAATCGACGTTCGACTTTTCCAGCGCGATGGGCCACTTGATGGCCGTGACCTTGGCCGGGCAGGGCGTGATGAAGAACACGCCGATGTCCTCGTCCTTAAGGCCGGTCTTTTCCCTCGCCTCGCGGCGGGCCATCTCGGCGGCGGCCTCCATAGGGGACGTCAGCGGCGCGACGTGGCTCATCAGGTCGTGATACTTCACCGCCACAAGCCTGACTACGGCCGGGCAGGCCGACGAGATGAGCGGGGCCTCGTACTTACCGCTGCTTATAAGCTCCTTCATTTTCTCGGTGATGACCTCGGCCCCTCGGGCTACCTCGAACACGTCGTCGAAGCCGAGCATTTTAAGGCCCGTCAGCACTATATCGAAGTCCGTCGCCTTGGAAAACTGGCCGCAGAAGGCCGGCGCGGGAAGCGCGATTTTATACTTGTATCTGTCCATGACCTCGAAGCCGTCGGTTATGGCCTTTTTCGCGTGGTACTGGCAGCGGCGGATACACTCGCCGCAGTCTATGCAGCGTTCGCTGATTATCTTGGCCTTCCCCTGCTGAACGCGTATCGCCTGAGTGGGGCAGTAGCGTATGCAGGTGGTGCAGCCCTTGCACATCGGCTTATCGAGGGTAACGCTGTGAAATCTTCTTTCGATCTCTCCCATTTACACAGCCTCCTATACTGTTTACTGCTTTATATACACCGTCATATCGACCGTTGTGCCGACGCCCAGCTCGGTGTCGATACGCATTTCGTCGGTATATTTTTTCATGTTTGGCAGGCCCATTCCCGCGCCGAAGCCCAGCTCGCGCACCTGCTGGCTGGCGGTGGAAAAGCCCTCCGTCATGGCTTTATCAATATCGGGTATGCCGGGGCCGACGTCCTTATGTATCATGCGGATTTTATCCGGCGATATTTCAACGTCGATAACCCCGCCGTTCGCGTGGATCACCATATTTATCTCGCACTCGTACATGGCTATGGCCACCTTGCGGATAACGTCGGGGCTTATGCCGAGCTGCTTAAGCACCTTTTTCACGGCCCCGCTGGCCTCGCCGGCGACGGTGAAGTCCGTGCCGTCCACGTTGTAGTGCAGCTTCATCAACGGCTCGCTCATGACCGCACGCTTCCCCCGGCCAGCCCGGCGGCGTACAGCCTGCCGCAGGCGGGATACATGGGCAGGTCGGTTTTCATTATCACCATTTCGCGGCTTTCGGCCAAATTCAGCACCTCGGCGGTAGGCTCCTTGCCGCGGATAAAGATTACGGCGTGAATGTCCATCATCTCCGCCGTGCGTATTACCTGACCGTTTACAAGCCCCGTAAGCAGCAAAGCCTGATCCTTAACAAAGGCCAGAACGTCGCTCATAAGGTCGCTTCCGCAGGCGGAAAACACCTCTCTGTCAAGCTCGTCCCCGCCGACAAGAACCTCGGCGTTCAGTATTTCTTTGATTTCACTCAGCTTCATGACGATACCTCCAAAACAGATTGTACTATATAAATATTATACACAAACCCCCGCCCTATTGCAAGTGTTTTTTATGAAAATGTTACAAATATCTGCCTTTCGCGCACAAAAAATCCCGCGGAGCCATGCTTCGCGGGGGATTGCCATGCGGCGCGTATGCGGCGTGCGCTGACACGCGGGAGCGCAATGCGCTCCCCTACGGGCGGACGCGCCTTTGGGGCGGGCAGTCGTATTTCATTTATTGTCTATGCTCTTTTGTGACCAAAAGAACCAAAAATCCCGGAGGCCTCGCAGCCGGCGGACCCCTCAACGCGTTTAAGGGGCCTGCGGGCCCCTTAAAAATCCCCATGACGGGAGCCGTTACGGGGCAGATTTATTTTTGCGCGGTGTGAAATTGTTTTTAATTTTAACAATTCGTCTTTGCTCAATGATAATTACGCACAACAGCCCTTGGCTTCCCCTCGGGGGGAAGCTGTCGGCGAAGCCGACTGATGAGGGGTTTTACCATTGGCAACGCACCTATCCCCTCATCCGTCGCTCGCTTCGCTCGCGCCACCTTCTCCCCAAGGAGAAGGCAAGACGGTATGCGGGCCTATATATATTGAAGGGAATACGCGCGAAAACAAATATGGCTCCGCAGCGGAAGGTGACCGCATACGGAGCCGGAGGAGGAGGGGGATTACAGTTATATGGTAGAATATAATTATTGACGGCGTGTGAAGAAGAATTGATATTTTTATAAAGATATTGTAAATAAAATGTAAATTGATTTATTTTTTAGCAATAAGCTTTTTTATCGCGTTCCACACCCGTGTTCCCACGAGCTTATCGCCCTTATCCAGCACGCCTTTGATAAAGTCGTAAACCCGCACGTCGCCCGCCCAGTACTCGTCCACAATGGCGGGGTCAATATCGTCAAGGGCGCGGTTGAGCAGCGTCACGCTGACGATAAGGTCGTCCATCCAGCCGGCCA
>CANRER010000008.1 GCA_947629615.1 uncultured Clostridia bacterium
GGGTGCTGCTGTCCGGACAGGACGTCACCGGCAAGAGCGGCCTTGTGGGTTATATGCAGCAGAGCGATTTGCTGCTGCCCTACCGCACCATCGCCGAAAACGCCGCGCTCCCGCTCATACTGCGCGGCGAAAAAAAGCGCGACGCGATAAAAAAGGCGACGGCCCTGCTGGCCGATTTCGGCCTTGAGGGCTGCGAAAAGCTGTACCCCGCCCAGCTTTCGGGCGGTATGCGCCAGCGGGCGGCGCTGCTCAGGAGCTGCCTGTTCTCGTCCACGGCTCTGCTGATGGACGAGCCGTTCAGCGCGCTCGACGCCATAACCCGCGCCGGTATGCAGAAGTGGTTCAAAAACGTCGCGCGGGAGCAGGGGCTTTCGGTGTTCCTGATAACCCACGACATAAACGAGGCCCTGCTCCTTTCGGACAGGATATACATTCTCGCCGGCACTCCCGGCAGGATAATCCGCGAAATGGAAAACTCGCTGCCCGAGGGCGAAAACCCCGAGCTGACGAAGGAATTTCTCGACAATAAGATAAAAATTACAAGGCTCGTCGCGGGCGGCGGCCAAGAGGCGAACGGAAAGGATTGATACTATGCGTGAAATCACGGCGGAGGCCATAGCCGAATGTGCGGCCCGTCTTTGTACCGAGGCCAATTTCAACCTCGGCGGCGACGTTTACGGCTGCCTAAAAAAAGCGGCCGAAACCGAGGAGTCGCCCGTGGGGAAAAGTATTCTCGGCCAAATAATCAAAAACGCCGACATAGCGCGTAAAAAGCAGGCCCCCATCTGTCAGGATACGGGCATGGCCGTGTTTTTCGCGGAGCTGGGCTGTGACGTACATATAACCGGCGCGACCTTGGAGGAGGCCGTGAACGAGGGCGTTCGCAGAGGCTACGCCGAGGGCTATCTTCGCAAAAGCATTGTGGCCGACCCTCTGCGCAGAAAGAACACCGGCGACAACACCCCCGCCATCGTGCATATATCCACCGTTCCCGGCGACAAGCTGACCCTCACCGTCGCCCCGAAGGGCTTCGGCAGCGAGAACATGAGCGCGCTTAAAATGCTTAAGCCCTCCGACGGGGAGGACGGCGTGAAGGATTTTGTTGTCGAAACCGTTTCGAAGGGCGGCGGCAATCCCTGTCCGCCCATCGTCGTGGGCGTAGGCATAGGCGGCGATATGGAAATGGCCGCCATTCTGGCGAAAAAGGCTCTCACGCTGCCGCTGGACGGCTCTAACCCCGACCCGTACTACGCCGATATGGAGCGCGAGCTTTTGGAGCGCGTGAACCGCCTCGGCATAGGGCCGCAGGGCCTTGGCGGCAGGACTACCGCGCTGAAGGTGAATATTCTGACCTACCCGACGCATATAGCCGGCTTGCCTGTGGCCGTGAATATAAGCTGCCATGTAACGCGGCATAAATCCGCGACGATATAATCTTGGGGGGCCGTAAAAAAATGACGCAGAATGTTCAAGGGCTGAGTGTATTATATCAACGTGACTATGACCGTTAAATCATTTTGTGAAAATAAAATGTTGAATTAATGTAGAAAATCCGCTCGTAACGAGCGGATTTTCGTTATTCTAAGCCCTTGAACTACGAACGAAAATCACCCTTGGCGTACTTTTGTACGCCGTCGGGAGTGCTTGCTCGGCGGCAGGCATTCGCCTGCCGCCTGCGCGAGCTTGATTTTCGTCCGTTCTGCGCGATTTTTTCGGCCGGCCCCCGTGCCTCCACGCTACAAAGCGAGTACACCTTTTACATAAGAAATAGAATGCCGGTTACTGCGGCGCAGTGTCGAACCGCCTTTATTTACACAATCTTAATTATTTGCATGAAAAAAAGAATTGACTACCAAAGAAAAATGATGTATAATAATAGTATGTATAGTCATAGGAAGTGATAGAATGAACGGCGCGGCTTACATTCTCGTCGTAATAGGGATTTTGCTCGCGAAGTGCCTTGGGTTCTTCCGAAACATGGTTTTCGCCCAAACCTTCGGCGCGACCGAGCTTACGGATATATACCTCACGATATTCACGGTTGTGAACTTGATATTCACCGGCGTCGGCACGGCGATGCAGACCCTTGTTATAAAGCACATGAACAAGGAGGAAAACGTCGGCAGGCAAAAGGAGTTTGTGGCCTCCTTCATCCGCCGCACAACGCTGATACTCCTTGTCGTTACCGCGGCGCTTTACGCCCTTGCGAGGCCGCTCACGCATATACTTGTGCCGGAAATAAGCGCCGAAAGCTTCCCGCTCGCGCTGAAGGTGACATACGTTATGTTGCCGAGCCTCATCTTTGTTGTGCTGGCCTATATCATTTCCGGCGTACTGCAAAATAACAGGGTGTTCTTCATCACCTCGATAATGAGCCTGCCCTTCAACGTCATTCTAATTGCCGCCCTCTTTTTCCCGGGGGTGGATATACTCACCATAAGCGTTGTTACGACGATAGGCTGGTTTTTGCACATCGTGGTTCAGCTCCCGAACTTCTATAAGCTTGGCTTCCGTATGTTCAAGGGGGCCGGCGGGGGAGGGGGTCTCGGCAAAAACCGCGAGGTGTGGTACATCTTCGTTTCAAACATGATGTTCCAGCTCTGCTTTTTGCTCGACAAAATAGCCGTCAGCGGGAACGACGGCGCGTCCACCACGATAAGCTACTCGTCCGACTTGTTCGTGACCATCGCGAGCGTGTTCGTCGTGGCGATGAGCAGCGTTGTGTTTCCCTCGATAAGCCAAAATTACGAGGAGGGCAACCTCGCCTACGTGCGAAGCCTGATACAGTATATAATCCTGACGATGTTCGCGATTTTCGTTCCGTTCATACTGACGGTCGGCTGCTTTGGGCAGAACGTCATCTGCCTGCTTTACGAAAGGGGCAGGTTCACCCCCGACCTGACGGCCTCGACGGCTTTGCTCTTCGCGATTTACACCCTTGGGGTGTTCGGCTACATGGCGCAGGAGCTTTTCAACAAGGTGCTGTACCTCGACGCCAAGTATAAATACACCGTTTTCGGCACGGTGGCCGTAGTGCTGCTTAAGCTCGGCTACAACATGACGGTCGGCAGGGAAGCGGGCGTTACGGCGGTTGTTATCGCTACGACGGCTCTGTTCACGCTTTACGCCGCGAACGTCGGGCTTGCCATGAGGAGCGTCGTCGGCGATTACATCAACAGGGAGCAGCTTAAGAAAATCGCGCGGGTGCTGCTGTCGGGCGCGCTTGCGCTGGCGGCCTACTTCGTGATGAAAGCGCTGTTCCCCGGTCTTTTGGCCCTTCGGCCCGAGGGCATGGGATATGCCGGCAGGCTGCTGTTTTTGATACCGCTGTTAATTTGCGGCGCGGTTTACGTCGCTTCCATGGCGGCTACCGGCGCGCTAAAGGACATAATCTCCCGCCCGGAGGCAGGCAGAACACAGGAGGAAACCGAAAATGAACAAATCCAAGCTTTATAACGCCGTTAAAATAATACTCGCCGCCGTGCTGATAGCGGCCATGCTGCCCACGGCCTATACCCGCGTGAGCAACGAAAGCCGCAACCGCAGCGTGGTGGTGTCGCTGCTCTATAACGACATAAAAATGAAGCTGTCGAAAAAAGACCTCGACGAGCAGCTCGACGAATACAAAAAGCTGGGCGTTAATACCGTTACCGTGCAGGAGGAGGACCTTAACTCCCTCGCCAACAGCGGCACCGTGACCTGCCTCAAGTACAATGTGCTTCTGCATAAGTACGAGGAGGAAAACGAGGACATGATCGCCCAGATACGCGACCTGCCCGATATAACCAACGACAGCTATGTGCTGATAACCAAGCGCGACGAGAGCAAGGCCCTGCTTAAGGAGTGGATACCGCTCAAGTATTCCGCGGACGAGTACGCCTACTTTACCACAGCCGAAAACGCCGACCTTTACGTGCTTTACGACGGCTCGCCCCAAATGCACCAGATAAGCGTCGGCTACCGCGAGGACGATTTCAAGTACCTTCGCGACAAGGGCTTTGAAATCGCTATGGACGCGCGTATAAAAAATTATTCCGTGCTCGACTATCTTGACGAGTACGACAGGCTGATAAAAACCTACGGCGTGAAGTTTTTCGACATACGTGATAACTCCCGCCACCCCAAGAAGGAAACCGACGCAAAGGCCAACTACGAGGGGATAAGCAGGCTTATCAAGGATAACGATATGACGCTTGTCGTGTCGGAAAACCCGGATCAGCTCAGCAACGAAAAGCCCATCGGCTATAACACGATTTTCCGCGACAATCAAGATAACGTAATCCGCGCTTACGAGAGCTACATCGTTCAAAAGGGCGACCCCACGGAGTATATGTTCCGCTACTATCAGCATCTTAACTCCACCATTGACCGCAACATACGTTTTATTAATGTGACGCAGGTAGTCAACGCCAACGGCACCCACATGGAGCAGAACGAGCTGACGAAAAAGGCCGTTAAGGCGTATATCGACAAGATAAACTCCCTCGGCTATAACACAAACGCCTTTGAACTGGATTACGACTACACCGTGAACCGCCGCCTTGTGAGTGCGCTCGCGCTCGTGCTTATGGGCATAATGCTGCTGACGCTCATTGAATGGCTGGCGGGCCGAAGCTATAAGCCGCTGACCTGCCTCGCGGCTGCCGGCTGCGTTCTCGGTTTTTTGGCCACCTTCCGCCTGCCGGAAAGCCTTGTGCAGCTTTATCCAAGTCTTTTCGCGCTGCTCGCGCCGTGCTTCTGCCTCACGGCGGCCTTCGTGTTCGCCGCTAAAAACAGGGACAGGCTTAAAACCGCGCCCTATATTCTCGGCCTTTTGGGGCTTTCCCTCGGCGGGCTTTGCCTTGCGGGCCTTGTGCAGGGCGTGCTGCTGAGCGGAATAGACTATTATATAAACTTCTCCATCTTCCGCGGAATTAAGCTCAGCCTTTACGCGCCGATGGTATACAGTATGCTCGCGTATTACATGATTTTCGTCAAGACGAGCAACGTGAATATTATTCTCGACACTAAAAGGCTTTTGACGTCCGACATCAAGGTATACTGGATGCTGCTTGCCGCCTGCTTCGCGGCGGTGGGCGTGGTCTATATCCTGCGCAGCGGCAACGTGAACGAGATAAGCTCCCTCGAGGACTTTATCCGCACCTTTATAACCGAGCATTTCCCGGCCCGCCCCAGAACCAAGGAGTTCATCGCGTGGCCCTGCCTGATGCTTTTCGCCTACTACACAAAGGTGAAGCGAGTTCCGCTCGCCTCCTTCGTGTTCGGCGTGGGCGGGTCTATCGTGTTCGCGTCGGTGATAAACAGCTTCTGCCACGTGTTCACCAATCTGCTCACGATATATACCCGCGTCGGCGTAGGCGCGTTTATCAGCGCGTTCATCTGCGTCGCCGTTTACGCGGCTAACCTTGTTTTCCTGAAGCTGGTTTCCGCCGTGGAAAATCTTGAAAAAAGGTACGCGAATGAAAACTAACGTCATAATGATAGGTATGCCCGGAGCGGGCAAAAGCACCGTCGGCGTTGTGCTTGCCAAAACACTCGGGCTGGACTTTGTGGATCTCGACCTCGTTATCTGCCGCCGCGAACGCGCCGCGCTCCAAAGGGTGGTGGACAGGAACACCCACGAGGGTTTCTTGCGCATTGAAAGCGAGGCCGCGCTCTCGATAAACGCCGAAAACAGCGTCATCGCCACGGGCGGCAGCGTCGTTTACGGCGATGAGGCTATGGCCCACCTTGCCGAAATCGGCGTGGTGGTCTACCTTCGGGCGGCTCTCGCCGAGCTTGAAAAACGGATAGGCAACCTCCGCACGCGCGGCATAGCCTTCCGCCCCGGCCAAACCTTGGCCGACCTTTACGCCGAGCGCACGCCGCTTTACGAACGCTGGGCGGACGTTACGGTTGACAGCCTCGCGGGCGAAACAATCGAGGACGCGGCGCTTAAAATAAAAAACCTTTTGAGGGAACAATGCGATGACAGGCAGCTTTATTGAAGGGCAGAAGGCGCTCGAGCGGCTTCTTGCCGACGTTCGGAACAAAACGGTCAGCCACGCCTATATCCTCTCCGGCCCGAGGGGGATAGGCAAAAAAACGGCCGCGCGGATTTTCGCGAAGGCGCTGCACTGCTCCGGGGAGAAAAAGCCCTGCGGCGAGTGCCGACCCTGTGTGCTTCACGGGGCGGGTACTCACCCTGACGTGACGTTTGTCGGCCCCGAGGAAAACGGCAATCTCAATTCCGACGCCGTTCGCGCCGCCGCGGACGAGCTTTTCCTTCGGCCCGTCATGGCCGAAAAAAAGGTCTTGATAATCGACGGGGCCGACAGAATGAATAACTCGGCGCAAAACTCGATGCTGAAAACCTTTGAGGAGCCGCCGAGCTACGGCGTGGTCGTGCTATTGACGGAAAATTTGTCGAGCCTGCTGCCGACCATACGCTCCCGTGGGGTGAAGCTTGAGCTTGAGCCGTTCCCGCGCGAAAGCATAAAGGCCTTCGCCGAAAGGGAGTACCCCGCCATGCGCGGCAAAAGCGATTTTGTGGCCGCCTACAGCGGCGGGAACATCGGCCGCGCGAGGGAAATCTGCGAGGACGACGACTTTTTCGCCCTCCGCGCGGAGCTTATCACGGCTCTTTGCGGCCTTTCGGGCGGCAAGGGCTGTATTTTCCCGATAGCCGAGATTTTCGGCACGGCAAACCGCAGGTTCGACGCGGCTCACGCTTCGGCCTGCTTTGATTTGACGCTTTCGTTTTTGGGCGACGCTATGGCCGTAAAGAGCGGCGGCGCGCTTGCGAACGCCGATTACGCCGAGCAGATACGCTCCTTCGCCGCGCGGGCGACGCTTCGGGGCATTTCGGCGGCGGCGGAGCGCGTTTCGGCCACAATGGCGGAGCTGAACGCCTCGATGAAATATTCGCTTTGGATAATAGATATGCTTATCAAATGTTGGGGGGATATTCATGGTAACAGTAGTAGGAGTCAGATTTAAGCTTGGAGGAAAGATATATTACTTTAACCCGAACGGCCTTGAGCTGAAGCTTGGCGACAGCGTTATCGTTGAAACGGCAAGGGGCGTGGAGTTCGGCACGGTGGCTATGGAGCGCCGCGAGATAAAGGACGAGGACGTTGTTTCGCCCCTGAAGGAGGTAATTCGAATTGCCACCGAGGCCGACAAGCAGCGCGTGGCCGAAAACAGGCAGAAGGAAAAGGAAGCCATCAAAATATGCGAGGAAAAAATCGCCGCCCACAAGCTTGGCATGAAGCTTGTGGAGGCCGAATATACCTTTGATAACAGCAAAATCCTGTTTTACTTCACCGCCGACGGGCGCGTGGATTTCCGCGAGCTGGTTAAGGACCTCGCCTCGGTTTTCAGAACGAGGATAGAGCTTCGCCAGATAGGCATAAGGGACGAGGCGAAAATGCTCGGCGGCCTTGGCATTTGCGGGCGCACGCTATGCTGCACCGCTTATCTTGACGACTTCCACCCCGTTTCGATAAAAATGGCCAAGGAGCAGGGTCTCAGCCTTAACCCAACTAAAATCAGCGGCGTGTGCGGCAGGCTTATGTGCTGCCTGAAGCACGAGCAAAACTGCTACGATGAGCTTCTCAAGGTTACGCCGAACGTGGGCGCAAAGGTACGCACGCCCGACGGCGACGGCATTGTGAGCAGCGTTTCGCTGCTGAAGGGGCTTGTTAAGGTGAAGCTTGAAAAGGGCGACGAAAACGAGCTTGAGGAATACAAGGTGGACGATATAAAGATACTCCGCGACGGCCGCAAGAGCCGCGCCGACGACGCGGATGTCAAGGAGCTTAAAAAGCTGGAGGGCAAATAAGTGCGCGTTGTTATTCTGGACGGGGCCACTATGGGGGCCGACATTGACTTCACCCCCATAACGAGTCGGTTCGACGCCGTTATATACGACCGCACCGCTCCCGACGAACGCTTTGCCCGCGTGCGCGGGGCCGAGGCCGTCGTGGTGAACAAGGTCGTTATCGACCGCGAAATCATCGACGCCGCGCCCGAACTAAAGCTTGTGTGCGTTTTCGCCGTGGGCTATAACAACATCGACGTTGAATATTGCAGGCAAAAGGGGATAAGGGTGCGCAACGTTCCCGACTACTGCCGCGAAAGCGTGGCTCAGCACACCTTCGCCCTGCTGTTCGAGCTTATCGAAAGCCTCGGCTATTACGACGCCTTTGTTAAGGACGGGAGCTACTCCGCGAGCGGGCTTGCGAACCACTTGGGCCGTCCGTTCATGGAAATAGCCGACAAAAGCTGGGGCATACTCGGCATGGGCGGCATAGGCCGCGCCGTCGCGAGGGCCGCCGAGGCCTTCGGGGCCCACGTGTCATACGCTTCGCTCAGCGGGGCCGTCCGCGAGGAGGACTGGCCGAGGGTGGAGCTGAACAGGCTTCTTAAGGAAAGTGATATTTTAACCATACATTCGCCGCTGAACGAAAAAACAGCAAACATAATAGACCGCCGCGCTCTCGCGCTGATGAAACCCACGGCGGTTATCGTCAACGTGGGCAGGGGAGGGGTTATAAATTCCGCCGACCTTGCCGAGGCCATCGACGCGGGAACGATAGCCGGCGCGGCTATCGACGTTTTTACAGAGGAGCCTCCCCGCGCGGACGACCCGCTTATGACGATTAAAGCCAAGGAAAAAATCGTGTTTTCGCCGCACATAGCGTGGGCCAGCGTCGAGGCGAGGGCCCGCTGCGTCGCCGTGACGGCGGAAAACATAGCCGCCTTCGAGCGGGGAAAGGAACATAACGACGTATGGTAAAGGCGGTTATTTTTGATTTGGACGGTACGCTTATCGACACCATCGAGGAGCTGAGCAACGCGTCGAATTATGCGTTGACGCATCTCGGCTTTCCCACGTGGGAGGTGAGCGATTACCGCGGCTTTGTGGGCAACGGCATCACGCGGCTTCTGCTGCGCAGTCTGCCCGATAACGCCAAGGACAAAATCGACGAGGCGAGGGCCTATTTCAACGAATACTACTCCGCCCACGTGCTGGATAACACCCCTGCCTACGACGGCATAGAGGAGCTTATCGCGCGGCTTCGGGAGCGGGGGATAGGCCTCGCCGTGAACACCAATAAGGCCCAGCCCTTCGCCTCGGCCATAATAGACAAGGTTTTCCCCGGCGTTTTCGTCGAGGTCATCGGCGACGAGGGCGGCTGGGAGCGCAAGCCCGCGCCCGCCGCCGCGCTGCACCTTGCGGAAAAAATGGGCGCGGAGCCGAGCGAGTGCGTGTTTGTCGGTGACAGCGCGGTCGATTTCAATACCGCGAAAAACGCCGGCATGATAAGCGCCGTCTGCACGTGGGGCTTCGTTCGCCGCGAAATCCTCGCCGAGGCCGGCTGCGAAACGCTTATCGACCGCCCCGAGGAGCTGATAAGCATAATCGACGCCGCCAATAAATGATAAAAAACGTTATAAAATTCCCCAAAAACAGCTTGCGTTTTTGGGGAATTTATGGTATAATCAACCTAAACTGCAATGGTATGCTCTCACAAAGGGGTGCGGGCCGGCCATAGGCAAGCCTTCGCCGCGGCGGCGCTGCCGGGCGGAGTGTCCGAAAACAAAGTTGTTTTAGGAGGAAAATCACATGAAAAACCAGTATCTTATTGACCTGCTGGAGCGGGTCAAGGCCCGCAACGCGGGTGAGCCCGAGTTCCATCAGGCCGTCGAGGAGGTTCTCGAATCCCTCGAGCCCGTCGTTGAAAAGAACCCCAAATACATCGAAAGCGGCGTTATTGAAATGCTTGTCGAGCCCGAGCGCATCATCAAGTTCCGTGTTCCTTGGGTTGACGACAACGGCAAGGTTCAGGTAAACCGCGGTTTCCGCGTTCAGTTCAACTCCGCTATCGGCCCCTACAAGGGCGGCCTCCGCTTCCATCCCTCCGTATATGAAGGAATAATCAAGTTCCTCGGCTTTGAGCAGATTTTCAAAAATTCCCTCACCGGCCTTCCCATCGGCGGCGGCAAGGGCGGCAGCGACTTTGACCCCAAGGGCAAGAGCGACGCCGAGGTTATGCGCTTCTGCCAAAGCTTTATGACCGAGCTCAGCAAGCACATCGGCGCGGATACCGACGTTCCCGCTGGCGATATAGGCGTTGGCGGCCGTGAGATAGGCTATATGTTCGGCCAGTATAAGAGGCTTAAGAACGAGTTTGTCGGCGTGCTGACGGGCAAGGGCCTCACCTACGGCGGCTCTCTCGCCAGAACCGAGGCCACCGGCTACGGCCTGTGCTACTTCACCGACGAAATGCTCCGCGACAACGGCAAGAGCTTCAAGGGCGCGAAGGTAGTTATCAGCGGCAGCGGCAACGTCGCCATTTACGCTACTCAGAAGGCCACGCAGCTCGGCGCGACCGTTATCGCTCTTTCCGACTCCAACGGCTATATCGTTGACGAAAAGGGCGTGGATCTCGACGCCGTAAAGGAGATAAAAGAGGTTAAGCGCGGCAGAATTAAGGAGTACCTCAACTACCACCCCGAGGCCAAGTACGTTGACGGCGGCTGCGTATGGGAGGTTAAGTGCGACATCGCCCTTCCCTGCGCCACCCAGAACGAAATCAACGAGGAGAGCGCCAAGAAGCTTGTGGCGAACGGCTGCTTCGCCGTCGCCGAGGGCGCGAATATGCCCTCCACCCCCGAGGCTATCCATGTGTTCCAGAATAACGGCGTGCTGTTCGGGCCCGCAAAGGCGGCCAACGCCGGCGGCGTAGCCACCAGCGCTCTGGAGATGAGCCAGAACTCTCAGCGTTACAGCTGGACCTTCGAGGAGGTTGACGCCAAGCTTAAGGACATCATGGTAAACATCTACCACAATTCCGCCAAGGCCGCCGAGGAATATGGCATGAAGGGCAATCTTGTTGCGGGCGCGAATATCGCCGGCTTCCTTAAGGTGGCCAACTCCATGCTCGCTTACGGCGTTTGCTAAAGGCTTTGTTAAAATTTGGGAAGGGGCGCGCCGCCCCTTCTCTTTTTGCAAAATTTTTTTGCGAAAGCTCTTGACATTCGGCGCGAATTATGGTAAAATACCACAGTAACCGCGTAGAAAAGGCTGAAAGTCCGCAAGGCGCCTTAATAGCGAGTCTGTTTTAACGGGAGGTGCAACAAATGTACGCAGTAATCAAGACGGGCGGTAAGCAGTATCAGGTTAAGACCGGCGACGTTATCTTTGTTGAAAAGCTTGACGCCGACGTAGATTCCGCCGTAACGTTCGACGAGGTTCTCGCCGTTTCCGGCGACGACGGCTTTAAGGCCGGTTCTCCGCTTGTGGAGGGCGCCAGCGTCAGCGGCAAGGTGCTTGCTCAGGGCAAGGGCAAGAAGATTTACGTCTTTAAGATGAAGCCCAAGAAGGGCTACCGCAACAAGACGGGCCATCGCCAGCCCTACACAAAGGTCGAAATAACGGCCATCAATGCGTAAGCCATGATTAAGTTTTCGGTTTATCGCAGCGGCGATAAGGTTACGAGGCTTGTCGTGAAGGGCCACGCCGGTTATGCCGAGGAAGGGTATGACATCGTTTGCGCGGCGGCCTCAACCGCTCTTTGGATGGCGGTGAAGGGCATAGAGGCTCAGGGGCTCGCGAGCGTGAGCTACGAGCAGAGCGACGGCTTTGTGGACTGCCGCATAGGCGCGGAGCGGGAACCCTCCTGCGACGCGATTATCAACAGCTTGCTCCTTACGGCGGGCGAGCTGGCGAAAAGGTATAAGAAAAACATTTTCCTTGTCGGCGCGGCTGACAAGACACATATTCGAGAGGAGTGAAAGTTGATGTTCGCACTTAACATTCAGTTGTTTGCCCATAAAAAGGGTGTCGGCTCCACCAAGAACGGCCGCGACAGCGAGTCCAAGCGCCTCGGCGTTAAGCGCGCCGACGGGCAGCAGGTTCTTGCCGGCAACATTCTTGTGCGTCAGCGCGGAACCAAAATCCACCCCGGCGTAAATGTCGGCAAGGGCAGCGACGACACTCTCTTTGCTCTCATCAGCGGCAAGGTAAAGTTTGAGCGCAAGGGCAAAGACAAAAAGCAGGTAAGCGTATATTAATCACAAGGGCCGCCCGTGCGGCCCTTTGTTTCTAACAGGAGGAAGAAAAATGAGCGTACAGATTACCGAAACGAATTACGGCGGCTACGGCAGGTGTATCCGCATGACGAACGGCGAAAAGGAGCTTATCGCCACGGCGGACATCGGCCCCTGCATTATTCGCTACGGCTACGTCGGCGAGGACAATATGTTCTTTGAGGACGTTGATAAAACAGCCACCAACGACATCACCGAAAGCCCCTACGAGGGCGACGAGTGGTGGGTGGTGGGCGGCCATCGACTTTGGTGCAGCCCCGAGGTTTTCCCCCGCACCTACTACCCCGGCATGAAAAAGCTCGACGTTGAAATCGAGGGCGGCTCCGTCACCTTCACCGCCCCCATGCAGGAGTGGAGCCAAATCGCGCTTTCAATCACCGTAACGATGGACGAGGACGGCAACGTGAGCCTGCTCCACAGCGTCACGAACAAAAATGCGTGGGACATCGAGCTCGCCCCGTGGACAATATCCGTCATGAACGGCGGCGGCGTGGCGTATATCCCGCAGAATAAGCGCAAAACGGGCTTTTTCCCGAACAAGTGGGTCTGCTTCTGGGATTACACCCCCATGAACGACAGCCGGATAAGCCTTGGCGAGGACTATATCACCGTTTCGATGGACAGCGCCAAGGAGCTTGCGGCCAAAATCGGCGTGCTGAATGAGCACGGCTGGATGGCCTACCTCAATAAGGGCTGCGCCTTTATCAAGAAATTCGGCTTTGTAGAGGGGGCAAACTACCCCGACAACGGCTGCAACTGCGAGAGCTACACCTGCAAAAACTATACCGAGATGGAGTGCCTTTCGCCAATGGTGAAGATACCCGCCGGCGGCAAGGCCGCTCATTGTGAGCAGTGGATCCTTAAAAGGGCCGCGTCCATCGAGGAAATATAACTTGGCAAAAGGGCCCGACGCTTTGGCGTTGGGCTTTTTTGAGGGTGAACAACGATAAAATTTTGCGAGTTTATATAAAAAGAATTGACGAAATCGGTTTTTTTTGATAGAATATATGTGATTATTGTTTTAGGAGGCGGTCAGCCGTGAAATGCCCGTACTGCGGCAAGGAGCTTTCGGAAAAAAAGCCGTACTGCCCCGAATGTGGGGGCAAGCTTAAAAAAGAGGATAACTCGAAGGAGGACACCCTGCGTCTGCCGGATCTCAGCGGCGTTCCGCTTGGCGGCGCTCCCCGCGCGAGGAGGACTCCGCCCGCGAGGAAGAGCGGCGGAGGCGGTACGGCAGCTTTGGTTATAATAACGCTTATCGCGGCGGCGGTCGCGGCGGCGGCAATTTTGTTCATCATCAAGGGCCGCGAGCCTTCGGCAAGGCCCGTGAGCGAGCCGCGCGAAACCCGCCAAGACGTTGATGAGCCTGATTTTGCCGTTCCCGACGGGCGGCGGAGCGAATCGCCCGAGCCGAACGAGCCGGAGGACGACGTTACCGCCGAGGATGCGACGATTTACCCGAGCGAGGACGGCGACGAGCCCGAAGAGGACGACGGCGAAAATGCGAATGATACAGACAATACGGACGATACCGACGACGAACCCGAGGACGAAGGCGGCGCGGACAGCCCGCCCGAGGCCGCGGACGATTTTGACGGAAGCGACGCGGGCAGCGGCTCCGACAGCGTTTCGGTTTCGACGCCGGAATAAGGGGATAAAACTATGAGCTACGCGGATAAGATTTTTATGGATAATTGCCGGGACATACTCGAAAACGGCTTCAGCGACGAAAGCCTTCCCGTGCGCCCGCGCTGGGAGGACGGCTCCCCCGCGCACACGGTGAAGAAATTCGGCATCGTCAACCGCTACGACCTTTCGAGCGAGTTCCCGATAATGACGCTGCGGCGCACCGCGCTTAAAACCTGCGTTGACGAGCTGCTTTGGATATGGCAGAAAAAAAGCAGCAACATCAGGGATCTCGGCAGCAGAATTTGGGATCAGTGGGCGGACGAAAGCGGCAGCATAGGCAAGGCTTACGGCTACCAGCTCGGCGTGAAGCACAAATACGCAGAGGGCGAGTTCGACCAAGTGGACAGGGTTATTTACGACCTTAAGCACAATCCGCAGAGCCGCCGCATACTGACGAATATTTATAATCACCACGACCTTCACGAAATGCACCTTTATCCCTGCGCCTACAGCGTTACCTTCAACGTTAGCGGGAACGTGCTGAACGCCGTTCTTAACCAACGTTCGCAGGATATGCTCACGGCCAATAACTGGAACGTGTGCCAGTACGCCGTGCTGGTTCACATGATGGCGAGGGTGAGCGGCCTTGTGCCGGGCGAGCTTGTCCACGTCATCGCCGACGCGCATATTTACGACAGGCATATCCCGCTCGTCGAGGAAATGCTTGAAAGAGAGCCCTATGACGCGCCGGAGTTCACGCTCGACCCTTCCGTGACGGATTTTTACGCCTTCACTAAGGACAGCGTCAGCCTTAAAAACTATCGGTATCACGAGCTTGCGGGCAAAATCCCCGTGGCCGAATAAGAAAGGACGCTTATGAAAGCAATTCTCTGCGCATCCAAAAATTGGGGAATAGGCAAGGGGGGCGACCTCCTGTTTCACATAAAGGCCGATATGAGGTTTTTCCGCTCCGAAACCGAGGGAAACACCGTCATAATGGGGCGAAAAAACCTCGATTCCTTCCCCGGGGGAAGGCCGCTCAAAAACAGGGTGAACATAGTCCTCACCCGCGACCCCTCCTTTGCGAGGGAGGGCGCGATAGCCGCCGCTGGCAAGAGCGAGGCCCTCGCCGAGGCGCAAAGGCACGGCGGCGAGGTCTATATCATCGGCGGCGGCGAGATATACTCCCTTTTCCTTGAGGACTGCGACCGCTGCCTTGTGACGAGGGTTGAGGCCGCGCCCGAGGCCGACACATTTTTCCCCGACCTTGACGAAAGCCCCGACTGGCGCGTTGCCGCCGAAAGCGAGGCCTTCGAGGAGGACGGACTTAAATTCAGATTTGTGACATACGAGAGGACGAGATAAATGCCAAAGGTAACATGGAAGGGCGGCGCGCTGCTCGCGCCCGTGCCTCCCGCGCTGGTTTCATGCTCACACGGCGGGAGGGATAACCTTATAACCGTGGCGTGGACGGGGATAATCAATTCCGACCCGCCGAAAACCTATATTTCCGTGCGGCCCGAGCGGTTCTCGCACAGCCTTATAAAAGAAAGCGGCGAGTTCGTCATAAACCTGCCCACGAGCCACATCATTCGCTCAATCGACTTTTGCGGCGTAAGAAGCGGGCGCGACACAGATAAGTTCGCGGCTTGCCGCCTCACAAGGGAGGCCGCGTCGGCGGTCGGCTGCCCGCTTGTGGGCGAAAGCCCGGTCAGCCTTGAATGTAAGGTGACAGACGTTTTGCCCCTCGGCAGCCACGATATGTTCATGGCCGACATTTTGGCCGTGGACGTGGACGAGCGGTATATCGACGAGAACGGAAAATTCCACATCGAAAAATGCGCCCTCGCGGCCTATTCCCACGGGCAGTATTTCGCCCTCGGAAAAAAGATAGGCTCGTTCGGTTATTCGGTGAAGAAAAAGAAAAAATAAGAAAAGGACTGATTGCGAATGTGGGCATACGAGAGTGTGTTTTATCAAATTTATCCGATGGGCTTTTGCGGCGCTCCGCGCGTGAACGACGGCGTTACCGTAAACAGGATTTCCAAGGTCGCGCGGTGGACGGAGCATATAAAGGCCGCCGGCGCGAACGCGGTTTATATGTCGCCCGTTTTTGAGAGCGACAGCCACGGCTACGACACAAGGGATTTCCGCAAGATAGACTGCCGCCTCGGCACAAACGCCGATTTCGCCGCCATGTGCGCCGAGCTGCACAAAAACGGCGTAAAAATCGTGCTCGACGGTGTGTTCAACCACGTTGGGCGCGGCTTTTGGGCCTTTGAGGACGTTCGCCAAAAAAAGTGGGACAGCCCCTACAAGGACTGGTTCAACATAAATTTCGGCGGCAACAGCGGCTATAACGACGGCTTTTGGTACGAGGGCTGGGAAGGCCATTACGAGCTTGTCAAGCTGAATTTGCGCAATAATGCCGTTGTGGAGCATATCCTCTCCTGCGTTAAGCAGTGGGTGGAGGAGTTCGACATCGACGGCCTGCGCCTCGACGTGGCGTATTTGCTCGACCGCGATTTCATCAGGCGGCTGAGAGCTTTCTGCGACGGCCTTAAGCCTGATTTCTTCCTCGTCGGCGAGATGATTCACGGCGATTACAACAGCGTGGTGGGCGAGGGTATGCTCCACAGCTGTACCAACTACGAGTGCTACAAGGGGCTTTATAGCAGCTTTAACTCGATGAATATGTTCGAGATTGTCCACTCGCTTAAGATGCAGTTCGGCCCGGAGCCTTGGTGCCGCTACACCGGCAAGCATCTGATGTGCTTTGTCGATAACCACGACGTGACGCGCGTCGCGTCGATACTTAACAACGAGCGTCATCTGCCGCTGATATACGGGCTGCTGTTCGCGATGCCGGGCATACCCTGCGTTTACTACGGAAGCGAGTGGGGAGAGAAGGCTCAAAAGCAGCCCGGCAGCGACGACAATCTGCGCCCCTGCTTCGACGCTCCCGTCGAAAACGACCTCACCCGCACCATTGCCGCTATGGCAAAGGCCCACAGGGAAAACCCCGAGCTTTGCTACGGCGGCTTTAAGGATCTTGTGCTGACGAACAAGCAGTGCATATTTGAAAGAGCCGTGGACGGCAAGCGAATGATGATAGCCGTAAACGCCGACAGCGAGCCTTTTGTCGCGCATTTCGACGCCCGCGCGGGCCGCGCGATGAACGTACTCACCGGCGAATGGCACGATTTTGGCGGCGGCAGCGAGCTTGCGCCGTACAGCGTTGAATATTGGAAGGTTGTGGATTAAAATGCCTGTTATTGCAAATTTGATTATGTGCTTCGGGGCGATGGGCCTGCTCGTTCTCCCCATAGCCGCGCGGGGGCCTGTGATGTGGGCCGTTTTCGTCGCGCCCTGCGTTGTTCAGCTCATCGTCAACGGCCTGTATTATCGGCGCATGAAGCTGAGCCGAGCGCTCGGGTTCGAGACGGTTTACCTGATGTCGGCGTTTCTGTTGGCGCTTGTTTTCAGGCTTGCGCTTCGCGCTTCCTCGCTCGAAAGCTATGCTTCCGCCTTAAACTGCTTTATCTTTTTCGTGGCGTATAACGCCGTGCATATAATTTTCGCCGCCGTCGCTTTGGCGCTAAAGCGACGCCGCGAGGGGCCGCCCGCGAAAAAGCCCGAGGATTTGCGCTACGGCCTTATACGCGACGAGGACAACAAGGACGAGCTGTAGAAAGGAAAAGCATGAAAACGAAAAACCTTATTATCTGCGCCATGATGGCCGCCGTTATGTGCGTATGCTCCATGTTCACAATACCCGCGGGGATAGTATCCGTAACGCTCAGCGTGTTCGGCGTGCTGCTTTCGGCGGTTATTCTCGGGTGGAGGCGCGCCGCCGTCGCCACGGCGGTGTTCATTCTGCTCGGCGCGGTGGGCCTGCCGGTGTTCAGCGGAATGCGCGGCGGGCTGTCCATGTTGGCCGGCCCTACAGGCGGCTATATCTATTCCTACATACCGATGGCGATAATCACCGGCCTCGCCTCGGACAAAGCTAAGGGCAGGCTCCGCTTCCTTATCGTTTTCGCCGTCTGCGCGCTCAGCGCGGTTATATGCGACGGCCTCGGCGCTCTCCACTATATGCTTGTGACCAAAGCCGATTTTTGGGCCGCCTTCGCCGCCTGCTTCGCCCCGTTTATCCTTCTCGACTGCGGCAAGGGCCTCGCGGCGGCCGCGCTGGGAATAAAAGTTAGAAAAATACTCAAGATCTGAACAGAGGACTGAAACCGATGAAATTTATCTCATGGAACGTCAACGGCCTCCGCGCCTGCATGAATAAGGGCTTCGCCGAGTTTTTCGCCGAGGCCGACGCCGATTTTTTCTGCGTGCAGGAAACGAAGCTTCAGGAGGGCCAGCTTGATTTTGCCCCCGAGGGGTACTTCTGCTACTGGAATTACGCCGAAAAGAAGGGCTACAGCGGCACGGCCGTTTTCACCAAATTTCAGCCGAAAAGCGTCGCTTACGGCATCGGCGTGGAGGAACACGACCACGAGGGCCGCGTTATAACCCTCGAATACGAAAGCTTTTATGTCGTGACCGTTTACACCCCCAAT
>CANRER010000009.1 GCA_947629615.1 uncultured Clostridia bacterium
GGATAGCCAAGTACGGAAGGGATAAACGCTGAAGGCATCTAAGCGTGAAGCCCCCCTCAAGATAAGATATCCCACAGTTAAGACTGATAAGGTCCCATGAAGACTACATGGTAGATAGGTCGCAGGTGGAAGTGCAGTAATGTATGCAGCTGAGCGATACTAATAGACCGAGAGCTTGATCAAGAAGTGAGTTTAGAAGTCATGAAGGAATATTATTCAATTTTCAGGGTGAGCGTCGGAGCAAGCTTTGCAAGGCGGTTTTGATTTGAGAAACGAAAACCGGGCTCGCTGCGCTGCTCCTCCTTAACCCCACAAAATCGGCGATGCCGCTTTTGCGGGGGCCCTATGTAAAATGTCAGTGATGATGACGCGGAGGTCACACCCGTTCCCATACCGAACACGGAAGTTAAGCTCCGTAGTGCCGATGATACTTGGCGGGAAGCTGCCCGGGAAAGTAGGAAGTCGCTGGCTGAAAAGAAGCAGTCCGTATGGACTGCTTCTTTTCGTGACATTATTTTAATTGTACGAAATACCCCTCATCCGTCGCTCGCTTTACTCGCGTCACCTTCTCCCCAAGGAGAAGGCAAGACGGTGTGCAGGATTATATATATATCACAAGATATACACTCAATAAAAAACGGAGCGCCGAGTCGGCGCTCCCTACAATGACAGATGGAAACAAAACGATGTGACATTTCGCACCGCGCGAAAAAAATACCCCCCGTGGCGGTTTTCGTCATGGGGATTTTTAAGGGGCCCGCAGGCCCCTTAAACGCGTTGAGGGGTCCGGGGGCATCGCGAGGCCCCCGGGACTTTTGGTTCTTTTGGTCACAAAAGAACATAGACAATAAATTAAATACGACCGCCCGCGCCGCAGGCGCGTCCGCGAAGCGGAGGCTGTGTCAGCGCACAAAGCACAGGCGGACAGTATTATATCCCGCTAACGCGGTGGCAAAGCAAAACCCCTCATCCGGCCCTGCGGGCCACTTTCTCCCCGAGGAGAAGGCAAGACGGTGTGCGGGAATTATATTCCTGCTATCATTTTTGTACAATGCAAAGGCCTGCGCGGCATACGGCGCGGCGGCGGGCAACATCAACCGGCGCGCCGTCGGTGCGACGCCTCTTTTCCGCAAAAAGTATGCGGCAGAGCCGTATCAGGCTCGGTATGAGTTCAGAATATCCCCGAACGCCGCCTTCATATCGGCGTCCTTTTCTATCTCACTGATCTCATATGAAAGAAGGCTCAGGGGCGACGTGTTATACACATCACCTAAATCCTCCGTGTCCCCGCACATAAGAAGCGAGGTGTGGCGAACCTTTTCGGGCAATTCGTCGTACTTTTTTGAATGCGCCAGCCCCTGCTCCAAGAAAAGCGCGGCGTTTTCCCAATCTTTGTTTTGATAGAAAAGCTTGGCGAGCAGACATGAGATGTGCCCGTAATGATGATGTGAGAACCCATAGTCCCCATCTTCATTCATCAGCTCTATCAAAGCAAGACACTTTCGGTAGGCGCTTATTTTATCATCGCCCGTTTTGGCGACAAACGTTCCGAAATTCCGTAGCTTATTGACAAGAAACTCCGCACATATGCGGATATTCTTCTTGATGCAAGCCTCGTATTTTTCTTTATCCGACCGGATATATACCTGCTCCAGGCATTCGTTTGCCGTATCAAAATAGCTTTCCGGTAATTCTGTGCAAATCTCTTCCGCCTTTTTTGTCATACCGTCGTTCAGATACAAAACGGACATTACTTCCATGGCGGAATACCGTATCTTCTGTATTGTGCACTTATCCAGAATTTCACCGCAAAGTTTATACAGTTCTTCTTTATGGATTTCCTCTCCGAAAGGTTCTTCCGGATAATTCGGATCATTAAACAGCTCAAACAGATATTTCTCCATGACGCGAAAGTCATTCGGATATTTTTTATACATTCCCTCCGTGAGTACAAATTTCTCTTTCTGCTTTCCTTCATGCGAAAGCCTGTCATATTCCGAAAGAAATGCGTTGATGTCCGACGCCCTTCTTCCGCCCTCGATTTCCAAAAGCACATCAGCGCTGACGTCGAAAACGGAGGCAAGAACGGGCAGCCAGGAAATGTCAGGCGCTGTTCTGTCGCATTCCCATTGGGAAACCGCACGCGAAGTAATGCCGAGATACCCCGCCAGATCTTCCTGAGTCATGTTTTTCTCTCGGCGAAGGCGTTTTATAGTTGTTCCGATAGACATAAGTTTGCTCCTTTTTATTTTGGAATGTGTTACTTCAAAAGCGCTTTTGTACTTGTAGTATACCACACTTAATAAGGCGATTCAAAGAAGTAAATGCGGATATATAGCAAAGCTCTGCTTTGTTTTTCAAAGCGGCGCTTCAGGAAGTCGAGAACAACGAATAAAATATTTGTGGCGATTGTTGGGCGACGACCATATTAAAATTGCGTAAACCCCCTCATCCGTCGTCGCGCCACCTTTTCCCCGAGGAGAAGGCAAGATATGCGTAGGAATTGCACTTCTGCTATTATCATCTTTGTACAATGCAAAGGTCTGCGCGGCATACGGCGCGGACGGCGGGCAACATCAACCGACGGTTGAGCGAAGTCGCCTTGGGGGCTATTGCTTTACGGGCGAAATCATGCTATAATTATACCGAAGGGTGTGAGAGCATGACTATTGGTGAAAAAATACGCGAGCTGAGGCGCGTAAACGGAATAACTCAAGAAAGGCTGGCGGAGGCCCTTAATGTGTCGCCGCAGGCGGTGTCGAAATGGGAGAGGGGAGCCTCGCTGCCCGACATAACTATGATTGCGCCGCTCGCGAACTGCTTTGGCGTGACCGCCGACGCGCTTTTCGGTCTTGACGGCATATCGCGCGAGGAGGAGCTTTCGCGGATGGAGAGGGAGAGCGCGCGCCTCGCCAAGCAGGGGAGGTACGACGAGCAGTACAGGCTGTGGGAGGAGGCCGCGCGAAAATACCCGTTAAACTGCCGCTGCCTGACGTATTATTCGCGTATGCTCCACCGCGCCGCCGCTGACAAGGCTCTTTCCCCTGATGAGCGGACCGCCGCCGGCAGACGCGCCGTTGAGATAGCGGAGTGGGTGGCGCAAAGCAGCGACGACAGCTTTTGCAAATACAGTTCTATTCAGCTTTTGGTTTTGGAATATGCCGACGGCTCCAAGCCGTACCATGACGAGAAAAAGGCCGCGGCCTACGCGAACAGCGCGGCCAGCTTTTGGGTGTGCAGGGAGGTGCTCATGGCGCACGCGCTTTCCGGCGAAAAGAGAGCCGCCCAGAACAAAAGCAACGTAAAAATGCTTATGCTCAAAATCCGCGATATAATATCGAAGCTTGAAAAGAGCGACGCCGAGGAGGAAATCCGCGGCTGCGAGGCCGCCATTAACGAGCTTAAGAAAAGGCTCGGCGCGGCGGAATGAGCGCGGGCCGGTGAATAAATATCCCTATTTTTGCCAACAATACCGAGTGAGTAATCTACACGAGGTGAGATGGGTGAAAATAAGGGATTTTTTCTTATACTCCCCAAAGAACGAGCGGGAGTTCGAGCTGGACGAGGAGAGCATACCCGAGGAGGAGCTCGGCTACGAGCCGCAGATGAACGAGGGCGGGGCCGAGCTTAGCGGCAATTACAAAAAGGACAAGGCCGTCCTCGACAAGGAGCTTGGCGTGGAGGAAAACGGCGACGTGAAGCTGCGCGAATTTACGCTGAGGATAGCGGAACGGGACGTCCATTGCGCGGCCTACTTCATTGACGGCCTCGTTGACAAGGACAGCATGAACGACTTTGTTCTGCGCCCGCTTATGCTCGGCAGTCGAAAAACGCAGATACGCTCGTACCGCGATATAATGGACGTGCTGCTCGTGCAGAGCGAGGTGAAGGAAACGAATACCCTCGGCACGCTGACCTTCGACGCGAATTACGGCAGCGTGATATTGCTGGTAGAAGGCTACGGCAAGGCCATATCCATCGACGCGAAGGGCTGGGAGCATCGCACCGTGAGTCTGCCCGAAACCGAAAAGGTGCTGCGCGGCCCAAACGACGCCTTTAACGAGCAGCTTCGGGGGAACACCGCCCTAATCCGCCGCCTTGTGCGCAACAAAAGCCTCATCGTAAAGGAGGTGGCGGTGGGGAAGATAAGCCAGACGCCGGTCGCGATAATGTATATCAAAAACGTGGCCTCGAGCCAGCTTGTGCGCGAGGCCGAGCGGCGCATAACCTCGATAAACGCGGACTGTATCTTTTCCTCGGCGGAGCTTGAGCAGTACATCGAGGAAAAATCGCTTCTGACTCTGCCGCAGTTCATGTCCACCGAAAGGCCCGACAGGGCCGCCCGCGCCCTGCTTTCGGGCAGGGTGGCCGTAATCGTGGACGGCTCACCTTTCGCGCTCATTATGCCGACGACGGTGTTCGAGCTGAACGAGTCCGCCGAGGACCACTATCTGCGCACGCCCTACGTGAATATGATAAGGTTCATAAGAATGGTGGCCTTTCTGTTTTCGCTGCTGCTGCCGGGGATATACGTGGCCGTGGTGGGTTTCCACACCGAAATGGTGCCGACGGATATGCTGATGTCCATTGTGTCGGCGAGGGATAAGGTTCCGTTCCCAACGCTTGTCGAGATAATCATAATGGAAATCGCGCTTGAGATAATCCGCGAGGCGGGCGTTCGCGTGCCCGCGCCCTCCGGCACAACGCTCAGCATCGTCGGCGCGCTGATACTCGGGCAGGCGGCCGTCAGCGCGAGCATCGTCAGCCCGGTTCTGATTATCGTCGTATCAATCGCGGCCATCGGCTCGTTCGCCACGCCGAATTACTTTCTCGGTATTTCGGCCCGACTGCTGCGGTTCGCGTATATCTTTCTCGGCGCGGCGGCGGGCTTTATGGGCATAATGGCGGGGCTGTTCGTGAACGCCGTGCTTTGGACGTCTACCCGCAGCATGGGCGTGCCGATGTTCGCTCCGGTGGCCCCCATAACCAAGGGCGGCGTGCCGCAGACGCTGATTTCCCCGCAGATATGGAAGCAGGACAGGCGCGACGATTACGTCAATCCCAAGCGGAAGTTCATGCAGGGCTTCATTTCGAGGGGGTGGAAGAATGAAAACAGATAGGCGGCTGGGCGTTATTTCGATGACGCTGCTGTTCATCAATCTCAGCCTCGCGAAATATCTGTTGGTGCTGCCCTCGCTCATCGTTCGCGAGGTGGGCAACAGCGCGTGGATAACCCAGCTTTTGAAGGGAGCGGCGGCGCTCGGGCTTTTCGCCGCCTTTGCCGCGCTGTATAAGCCGTATACGGAGCTGGGGCTGGGAGAGGTGAACCGCCGCGCGCTGGGGAAATTCTTCGGCGGAACGCTGAATGTGGCGCTTTCGGCAATGATAATCATACGCGGAGCCTTCCTTTTCAGAACGCTGTCCGAAGCGCTGCGCACTCTCGAGGCGGCCAGCGCCTCGCAGGAGTTCATGGCTCTGTTCATTCTTGTGCCGGTGGCGATATGCGCCATGAAGGGCTTTAACGCCAACGCCGACATCAGCTCCATCATCATGCCCTTCACCGTGCTTTCGGTGGGAGCCATGGCGGCGATTTTGGCGCCGCACTTCCGCTTTTCGAACATCACGCCCATTCTCGGCAAAGGGCCGGTGGAGATAGTCACGGCGGCTGTCGGCAAATTCGGCGGCTTTTTCGAGATGATTTTCCTGTTTATATTTTCGCGCTACATCAGCGGCTACAAAACCTTTAAGCGCAGCGGCCTTATCGGCATCGGCGCGATAGCGGCAATCACGGCGGTTTTCATGCTTATGTACTGCGCGACGGTGCCATACCCGGCGTCGAAAAAGTTTTTCTTCCCGCTTTATCAGCTTTCAAGGCTCATCATGGCGGGGGCCTTTATACAGCACCTCGAGCCGCTTGTGGTATTTATATGGGCGGGGATAGTGCTGTGCGCGCTGACGACCGTAACGCTCGGCGCGGGCGAGCTTTTGGCCTCGGCCGCGGGAACGAAGGACGTTTCGGGCTTTGTGCCGATACTTGCGGCGATTATATTTTTTGCCGGCGAGCTGCCTCAGTCCGAAATCATGGCCTACGATATGTACCGCGTCGTGCTGAACGTCGGGCATTACGTTTATATTGCCGCGCTGTTATTGATTTTGCTTATGGCAAGGGGGCGTAAAATTGAAAAGGCTTAGCTTGCTCGGTCTGCTGCTCGCGGCGGCGGTGCTTCTCGGCGGCTGCGGCTATTACGTTGAGGTGAACGAAAAGAGCTACGTCATCGCTCTCGGCATAGACAAGGGCAAAAACGACCTTATCAAGGTCAGCTTCCTGTTCACCTCGCCGGATTCCGGCGACGAGGAGGGCGGCGGCGAAAAGAAGAAGGAAAAGGACATCATCACCCTTGAAGCGCCCACGGTTTACAGCGCGATAAGGCTGCTCGACACCTTCCGCAGCAAGCGAATTGACCTTACGCACACGAAGCTCATCGTATTTTCGCGCGACATGGCCGAAAAGGGCATAGAGAATTTTGTGACCGAGTTCGTGAACACCCGCGATTTCCGCCCCAGCGTGTATCTTTGCGTGTCGGAGGGCAAGGCCGAAAAGTTTTTCCACAGCATAGAGCCGAAGCAGGATTTGTATATTGAAAAATATATCGACCGGCTTTTCGGCAAGGTGACGAACAACAGCGTCAACGAGGCCTATCTTTACTACGACTACTTCAACGCCAGTCCCGGCTGGGGCGGCAACATTCTGCCGCTGGTGGGCGTGGCAAAAAAGGAGAATATGGAGGCCGCCGAGGCCAAGTTTGAAACCGTCGTGCCGGACGATTTTTCGGCCAACTATACCGCCGACGAGGTGCCTATCGACAAGGACGACGCGGCCGTGCTGTGCGGCTACGCCGTGTTCGACGACAAGCGCATGGTCGGCACGCTGGGCCTCATGGAAAGCAGTCTTGTGCGTATGCTGACGAAAAATCTGCCCAATGGCCAGTTCAGCGTCTACTACCCGCCGAAGGACAGCTATTATTCCGTAGACCTTCACCAGATATACCGCTCCAAAATCAAGGTTACGGTGGGCGAGCCCGACGTTATCGACGTTACCGTCAGGATAATGGGCGAGTTCACGGGCGTGGACAGCGAGTTTAAGGACGAAAGCGACTACGACGATTTTCTCCGCTATCTTGACGACACGTTCAGCGCCAAGCTGAAGGCGCTTTTCGACAGAACGCAAAGGGAGTTCCGCTCCGACGTGTTCAATTTGGGCGATTACGCCAAGCGTAGCTTCCTGACGATTGACGAGTGGAAGGCCTACGACTGGGAGAGCCGCTATCCCTCGGCCGTGATAAGGCCGCGCGTTATTGTGCAAATCAACGATTACGGCGAGCTGCGCGACGCCGCCGAGGAGGAAGGCTGAATATGAACGCTTTGGAATATGCGGCTATCGCCGCTTACGCCGTCGTGCTGGTGCGCTGCCTTTCGTTCGGGGTGTACGGCCTTAAGCACGATAACGGCGCGCTTTTCGCCGTCACGCTGTTCCTCGCCGCCGCCAGCGCGGCCCTGTTCGCGGCTTATTTGGCGACTACGGCGTGAAGCAAAAAATATACCGGGGTATGCGGACGATATGAGGCACAGCCGCAGCCTCGAAAAAATACAGGCCTTTTTACGGGCCTGTATTTTTATAAATAATGTAATATGAATTAAGCGTTTTTATCTGCCCGTCGTGAGGGTCTAAAATTGTGAAATCGCCGGTATTAGACTCCGAGCCGCTGTAGCTTACAGCTAAAACATAATGAAAGTGCGCACGTGGATTATTGCCGGTTTGCCGTTGTCAATGGCGGGCGAACTTTACGCATTAAAAACTTGTTCCCCTTTATCTTTTAAGAGGCCGCCCTATCTTTATTCCATATATGATATTGATAACCGCACACGGTATCAACAAACATATGCAAATAACTGAATAGATTGGGGGTAAAAGAATACTGACAAGAAACAGAATCCCCATGATTACAGTTTCAAAGCCTATAAATCTCTGTATTTTTCTCGCCTTTTCCTCATCTTTATCTTTTATTTTTGCACCTTCAAACTTCGGAAGATAGTTTCCTATTACAAGCATTACAATTCCCACAACGAAACACGCAAGCCGTCGTATATCTATATTCCAACCGAGCCCATATCCCATTGTTGCTGTCTGGAGAACGATTGCCATAATCGGGATAATCCATTTTGTTACCCTCTCAAATTTTTTGCGCTCTCCGTGCTTATATGCGTTTATATCGTTGATAAAGCAGCAAAACATTTGCAGAACCGCCATCAAAAACGGAAGCCCGAATACCACAAATCCCTTTGAGGCAAAGCCGTTAGGGTCATTATAGGTGTTAAAGTGAACTGCCATTGTGTCAGGCAGTTTATCCCATATGGCAACTCCCAAAAGAATTGGCAGAAGGCATACAATACAAGTAATTATAAGGCTTTTCCATTTCATAAATTTCATTATTTGTTTCCTCCTAACGCATAAATCCAAGTTAATACTTCTTCAAAAACAGAGGTGTTTAACTCGTAATAAATAAAATTTTTGTTTTTTTCCTCCGTAATAAGGTCGGCGTTTTTTAACTTTGCAAGATGATAGGAAACGGTTGCGCCTGTTAAATTAAATTGTTTTGCAATTTCTCCGGCAGATTTTTTTCCGCTCTTTAACATTTGCAATATATCTCGCCGCACTGGGTCGGATATAGCCTTTAAGGTTTCATTCAACCCCATTTTTACCACCCCTTCAAATGGCATTTAGAAATATTTCTAAATAGATTATAGCGCAGGAGTCATACAATGTCAAGAGGAATTTAGAAAAAAATCTAAATACTTTTTTCTTGTTCTGCTTTCTTTAACCGGTTATGCTTCCTTGCGTATCTGCTTGCCGTGGCGCACCGTTGGGCTTTATTTCGTAAATTATCATACGCTTGCCTCGCGCAAAGGGGCAGCGCATTTTTTTACGGCACCGCTGATTTTCCCCTTGACAAATACCCGTGAGGGGTATATAATAATAGTATAAACAATACGGGAGGGTAACAAATGGAAAACTGCTGCGGAGGGAGAAAAAAACACCGCTCCCCGGAGGAAAAGCGTGCGCTGCAAAACAGACTGCGGCGGATTGAGGGGCAGGTGCGCGGCCTCGGGCGTATGCTGGAGGACGACGCCTACTGCCCGGACATAATGGTGCAGGTGGCCGCCGTGAACGCCGCGCTGACAGCCTTTGGCAGGGAGCTGATGAACAGCCACATCAAAACCTGCGTGGCCGAGGACGTCCGCGCCGGGAAGGACGAAACTCTGGACGAGCTTTTGGGAGTTTTGAAAAAATTTATGAAATAGGGGGCATAAATATGGGAAACATAGTCGTGGGCGCAGTTTTGGCGGCAATCGTCGTTCTGGCCGCGCTTTCGGGCGTCAGGCACTTTCGGGGCGAGGGCGGCTGCTGCGGAGGCGGCTGCTGCGAAAAGCCGGTGAGGAAAAGGCTTTCCGCTCCGAAAATCGGCGAAAAGCGCGTATACATCGAGGGTATGCAGTGCGAACGCTGTAGGAGCAGCGTCGAGAACGAGCTTAACCTCATCGACGGCGTGGCCGCGCGGGTGAACCTTAAAAAGGGCGTGGCCGTGGCCGAAATAAGCCGAGGCGTCGGCGACGGCGAGCTTATCGCCGCCGTGGAAAAGGCCGGCTTTAAGGCCGTTAAGGTAGAATGACCCGCGAGGGCGGAAAGGCGATGATTTTATGGAACAATACACTGTTACGGGCATGAGCTGCGCCGCCTGCTCGGCCCGCGTCGAAAAGGCGGTGTCGAAGGTCGAGGGCGTGACCTCGTGCTCGGTGAGCCTGCTCACCAATTCGATGGGCGTTGAGGGTACGGCAAAGCCCGAGGCTGTTATCGCCGCCGTCCGCGCGGCGGGATACGGCGCGGAAAAAAAGGGCGAAAAGGCCAAGCGCGACGACGACCCGCTGGCCGATAAGGCTTCGCCTATGCTCGCGAGAAGGCTGGCGGTTTCGCTGGCGTTTTTGGCCGCGCTGATGTACGTATCTATGGGCCACATGATGTGGGGCTGGCCTTTGCCGCCGCTGCTGGCCGAAAACCACGCCGCGGCCGCGCTCGCGCAGCTTCTTTTGGCCGGGGCCGTCATGGTGATAAATCAGCGGTTCTTCATCAGCGGCTTCACCGGGCTTGTCCGCCGCGCGCCGAATATGGATACCCTCGTCGCGCTGGGCTCGGGGGCGTCGTTCGTATACAGCGTATGCGTGACGTTCGCGCTGCTCGGCGCACAGGCGGCGGGCGACCATGCCGCCGCGGCGGAGTACGCGCACGGGCTGTATTTCGAGTCCGCCGCGATGATACTCGCGCTCATAACGGTGGGCAAAATGCTTGAGGCCCGCGCCAAGGGCAAAACCACCGACGCTCTGCGCTCGCTGATGAACCTTGCGCCGAAAACCGCCGTAGTGGTTCGCGGCGGCGAGGAGGTGCGCGTCGGCGTGGAGCAGGTGCGCAAGGGCGACGTTTTCGCCCTGCGCCCCGGCGAGGCCGTGCCGGTGGACGGCGTTGTGGTCGAGGGCGGCGGAGCCGTGGACGAATCGGCCCTCACGGGCGAGAGCCTGCCGGCGGATAAGACCGTGGGCGACGAGGTTTTCGCCGGTACGGTGAACAGCTCCGGCTATATGCGCTGTGAGGCCGTCAAGGTCGGCGAGGACGCGACTCTCGCGCAGATCATACGCATGGTGAGCGACGCGGCGGCCACCAAAGCCCCGATAGCCAAGGTCGCCGATAAGGTCAGCGGCGTGTTCGTACCCGCCGTTATCGCCGCAGCCGCCGTCACAACGGCGATATGGCTGCTTTTGGGGCGGGGCGTGGGCTTCGCTCTGGCGCGGGGCATATCCGTGCTGGTGATAAGCTGCCCCTGCGCCCTCGGGCTGGCTACGCCCGTGGCGATTATGGTCGGCAGCGGCCTCGGCGCGCGTCGGGGGATACTGTTCAAAACCGCCGCCTCGCTTGAACGGACGGGTAAAATACGGGTGGCCGCGCTTGATAAAACAGGCACGATAACCGCCGGCCGCCCCAAGGCGACCGACATCGTGGCGGAGGGCTGCTCCGAGGAGGAGCTGCTCGCCCTCGCGCTTTCGCTTGAAAGCCGCAGCGAACACCCGCTGGCCGGGGCAGTTGTCGCAGCGGCGGGCGAGAGGGGCGTTTACGCCGACGGGGCCGAGGGCTTCGAGGCTTTGCCCGGCAACGGCCTGCGCGGCACGCTGGGCGGCGAGGAGCTGCTCGGCGGCAGCTTAAAATTCGTTTCGTCGCGGGTGGGCGTTTCGCCCGCGCTTGCGGCCAAGGCCGAGGAGCTTTCCGGCGAGGGCAAGACCCCGCTGCTGTTCGCGCGAGGCGGCGCGGCGAGGGGGCTTATCGCCGTGGCCGACGTGATAAAGCCCGAGGCAGCGTCCGCCGTGAGCGAGCTTAAAAACATGGGCGTGCGCGTGGTTATGCTGACGGGCGACAACGAGCGCACGGCCCGCGCCAGCGGGGCCGAGGCCGGCGTTGACGAGGTGGTTGCCGGAGTGCTGCCCGGCGGCAAGGAAAGCGTCGTCCGCGCCCTCGCAAAGGAGGGGCCGACGCTCATGGTCGGCGACGGAATAAACGACGCTCCCGCCCTCACTCGGGCCGATATAGGCATGGCGATAGGCGCGGGCAGCGACGTGGCCATCGACGCGGCGGACGTTGTGCTTGTGAAAAGCCGCCTTAGCGACGTTCCCGCCGCCATAAGGCTGAGCCGCGCTACGCTTCGCAATATACGGCAGAACTTGTTCTGGGCGTTTATCTATAACGTCATCGGCATACCGCTGGCCGCCGGCGCGTTTTACTCGCTGGGCCTGCGGCTCGACCCGATGTTCGCCGCCGCCGCGATGAGTCTTTCCAGCTTTTGCGTGGTGACGAACGCGCTTCGGCTGAATTTCGTTGACATATCCAACCCCAAAAGGGATAAAAAAATAAGGGGCTCCGCCCCGGGAAAGGAGGGGAAAACCGTGGAAAAAACGCTTACGATAGAGGGCATGATGTGCGGCCATTGTGAGGCCCGCGTCAAGAAATGCCTCGAGGAGCTTCCCGGCGTTGAAAGCGCCGACGTGAGCCACGAAAAGGGCACGGCCGTGGTGCGGCTCAGCGCCGACGTGGCTGACGAGGTGTTGAAGAACGCCGTCGAGGGCGCGGGATATACCGTAAAGTAAAGAGGCTGTAAAAAATGGCTCTGTAACTTGGATGCGCGAGGGGCCGGCCGAAAAAATCGTGCAGAACGGACGAAAATCAGCTCTCGCAGGCGGCAGGCAATGCCTGCCGCCGAGAAAGCCCTCCCGACGGCGTACATAGGTACGCCGAGGGTGATTTTCGTTCGTAGTTCAAGGACACAAAATGAGAAAATTCGCTCGTAAGAGCGAATTTTCTACATTAATTCATGATACTTTTACCGATTAATTGTTTAATGCTTAAGTTTTGACTTAGACAAAAGCATTCAGCCCTTGAACGCTCTGCGCGACTTTTTTTACGGCCCCATTTAAAACCGCGCGTTACGCACTCCTTCTGTTACGCGCTATTTTTAACAGCCGCCGGTACTCGTTTTCGGCGGCCCGCAGTCTTTTTTCGTAATCCGCCACCGATCTTTCGTCCGAGGCCACCAGCAAAAAGGCCTGCAAATTGCCTATTTCGGCCTTCGCCGAGGAGAGCCGCTCGTCGATGCTCCACGTGCCGTATTGCAGGTCGCGCAGGCGGTTCAGTATGCCCTTTATGAAATCCCTGTCCATGCCCATCTTCTCCCTCTGTTTTATTTTTATACTACATTCTATTTGACTTTAAGATAAATATTCTTGCAAAATTCGGAAAACGGGGTTATAATAAAATAAGAAGAGGAGGACGAAGCATGAACGATATTGAAAAGCTTGACATAAACGAGCTGCGCGAGCTGATTAACTACCACAGCCGAAAATATTACACCGAGGACGACCCCGAAATAAGCGATTTTGAATACGACGCGCTTATGCGCCGCCTGAAGGCTCTCGAAGCCGCCGACCCTTCGCTCGTCACGCCCGATTCGCCCACACAGCGGGTGGGCGGGGCCGTGCTGGAGGGCTTTGAAAGCGTGACCCACGAAACGCCCATGCAAAGCCTGAACGACATTTTCAGCCGCGACGAGGCGATCGAATTCGGGCGCAAAACCGCCGAGGCCGTGGAGCGGCCCGAATACGTGACGGAGCTTAAAATCGACGGCCTGAGCGTTTCGCTCGAATACCGCGACGGGGTATTCTTTCGCGGCAGCACGCGGGGCGACGGCTTCGTTGGCGAGGACGTGACCGAAAACCTCAAAACCATTCGCTCCATACCGCTGCGCCTTAGCGAAAGCCTGCCGTATCTCGAGGTGCGGGGCGAGGTGTTCATGCCCCACAAAAGCTTCCTGCGTTTGAACGAAATCCAAGAGGAGCGCGAGCAGCGGCCCTTCAAAAACCCGCGCAATGCCGCCGCCGGCAGTCTGCGCCAACTCGACAGCCGAATTGCCGCCGAGCGCGGGCTCGATATTTTTGTGTTCAACGTTCAGCGCGTAGAGGGCAGGGCCTTTGCCACCCACAGCGAATCCATCGCCTATTTGGCCGAGCTGGGCTTTAAGACCATACCCATCAAAAAGGTTTTTACAACCATAGAGGACGCCTTCGCCGAGGCGGAGCGCATAGGCGAAAGCCGAGGCGGGCTTGACTTCGACATCGACGGCGCGGTAATCAAGGTGAACAGCCTCGCACAGCGCGAGGCCCTCGGCAGTACGGCCAAATGCCCGCGCTGGGCCGTGGCCTATAAGTTCCCCGCCGAAAGAAAGCGCTCCAAGCTGCTCGACATAACGGTGCAGGTGGGCCGCACCGGGGTACTCACGCCGAACGCAGTGCTCGAACCCGTGCGCCTCGCGGGGACGACCGTTTCGCGGGCCACGCTCCACAACGAGGACTATATCCGCGAAAAGGACATCAAAATAGGCGATACCGTGCTTGTGCAAAAGGCCGGCGACATTATCCCCGAGGTGGTCGAGGTGGTTAAAGAGCTGCGCACCGGGGCGGAGCGCGAGTTTGTCATGCCGCGCCGCTGCCCCGTCTGCGGGGCGGAAACCGTCCGCGAGGAGGGCGAGGCCGCCGTGCGCTGTACCGGAGGCGAATGTCCGGCCCAGCTCGCGAGGAATATCATTCACTACACTGGCCGCGACGCTATGGACATCGAGGGCCTCGGCCCCGCCGCCGTCGGCAGACTGCTGGACGAGGGGCTTATCTCCTCGGTGGCCGACCTTTACTCGCTCAAGGCCGAAAACCTCGAGGGCCTTGAAAAAATGGGCAAAAAGAGCGCCGCGAACCTCATCGCGGCCATAGAAAAATCAAAGGAAAAGGACCTCGCTAATCTGCTTTTCGCCCTCGGCATACGCCATGTGGGCAGCCGCGCAGGGCAAAGGCTGGCGCAGCGCTTCGGCAGTCTGGACGCGCTTATGGCCGCCTCCGTGGAGGAGATAGCCCTCGTTCAGGACGTGGGCGAAATAACGGCGGAAAGCATCGTCCGCTTTTTCGCGCAGGAGCAGAACCGCGACATCGTGGATAAGCTCCGCGCGGCGGGGGTGAACTTCCTTTGCCGCGAGCGGAAAGGCGGCGGCCCGCTCGACGGGCTGACCTTCGTGCTGACGGGCACGCTGCCGAGCCTTCGCCGCGCCGAGGCCGCCAAGCTTATCGAGGATAACGGCGGCACGGTGGCTTCGTCGGTCAGCAAAAAAACAAGCTGCGTCGTCGCCGGCGACGAGGCCGGGAGCAAGCTCGACAAGGCCCTCGCCCTCGGGGTGGAGGTCATCGACGAGGCCGAGCTGTTAAGGAGGATAGGGGAACGGGAATGAAGATAATTCACTGCGCCGACTTGCATTTGGACTCGCCCTTTTCCTCCGGCCTGCCCGAGGAAAAGGCCCGCGAACGCCGCGCCGAGCTGCTCGGGGCGTTTTCCGCGATGGTGGATTTTGCCGCCGAAAACGGCGTCCGCGCGATAATAATTGCCGGCGACCTTTACGATACGAGGGCCGTTTCGCCCACGGCGCGCAATCTTGTGCGCGACGCGGTGCGCAATAATCCCGGCATAAGGTTTTTTTACCTGCGCGGCAACCACGACGCCTCGGCCCCGCTTTTGGGGGCCGAAGCGCTGCCGAACCTGTGCCTTTTCGGCGCGGACTGGACGAGCTACGACCTCGGCGGCGTTACCGTTACGGGGGCCGAGCGCGGCTCCGCGCCGCTTCCCCCGCCCTCGCTCGACAGCGGGAAATTCAACATCGTCGTCCTGCACGGGCAGGAGAGCGAAACCGGCGGCGAGGTGGAGCTGCGTCCGCTTAGGGGCCGAGGCATAGACTATCTCGCGCTCGGCCACATACATAGCTTTAAGGCCGCCAAGCTTGACGCGCGCGGCCGCTACTGCTACCCAGGCTGCCTCGTGGGGCGCGGCTTCGACGAGTGCGGCGAGCACGGCTTTGTACTGCTCGATATAGACGAGGAAAGCGGAACGTGCGCCGACAGCTTTGTCCCCACAGCCGAGCGGCGGCTCTGCCTTGTGCGGGCGGACGTTTCGGACTGCATGACCACCTCCGACGCGGAGCGGACGCTGCGCCGATGGCTCGGCGAGGAGGGATGCAGTGCGGACTGCCTCGTTAAGGCCGTGCTCGTCGGCGAAACTCACCCGGAGAGCGAGCGCGACCTTGAGCTTTTGAAAAAGCGGTTCGAGGGCGATTTTTACTATTTCAGAATAGCCGACGAAACCACCGTCGGGGCCGATTTTGACGCTCTCGCTATGGACGCTTCGCTGAAGGGCGAGTTTATCCGCGCCGTCATGGCCGAAAACGGCATGACCGACGCCGAACGCGCCGCCGTGGCGCGGTGCGGCCTGAGGGCGCTTGCGGGGGAGGCGATATAATGAAGCTGATAAGCTGCCGAATTGAAAATTTCGGCGTTTTGAGCGGCTTGGAGCGCGGCTTCGAGGACGGGCTGAACGAAATTCATTCCGAAAACGGCAGGGGCAAAAGCACCCTCGCCGCCTTTATCCGCGTAATGCTGTTCGGCTTTGAGGGCGAACGCTCGCGCGGCGAGATCGATAACGAACGCCGCCGCTACGCCCCGTGGCAGGGCGGAGCCTACGGCGGCAGGCTGGAATTTGAGGCCGGCGGCAGAAGGTACATACTCAACCGCTCCTTCGGGCGCAAGGAAAGCGAGGACAGCTTTGAGCTGCTCGACGCCGAAACCCTGCTCCCGAGCGAGGATTTCGGTCGGAATGTGGGCGAGGACCTTTTCGGGCTCGACGCCGCCTCGTTCAAGCGGACGACCTTCCTCTCCCAGCAGGACTGCGAAACGGCGGCTACCGACGGCGTGAGCGCCAAAATCGGCGGCCTTTCCGCGCTGTCCGACGATATGGCGAGCTTCACCCGCGCCGACAGTGCGCTTAACGACGCGATAAACGCGACCTCGCCAAAGCGAAAGACCGGCAGCGCGTACAGGCTCAGGGCCTCCGTTGACGAGCTGGAGCGCGAGGCCTCGCGCTCCGCCGCCGTCGAGGACGAGCTTCTCGCCCTCGAGGCCGAGGAAGGGCGGCTCAGGGCGGTGCGCGCCGAGCTGCTGGAGCGGCAGAGCGAGCTTTTCGAGCGGCAAAGGGAGCTTAACCGCATAAAGCTGCTGCTCGAGAAAAAGCGCGAATATGAGGGCCTGCGCCGCCGCGCCGCCGATAGGCGGGCCGAGCTTGCGGCGGCCGAGGCGGCTTTCCCCGGGCCCGTTCCGAACAGGGACGAGCTTCGCCGCCGCGTGGACGAGAGCGTTGCCCTCACAGGCCTTGAAGCGAAGGCCGAGAGCCTTTCCCTGTCCGACGCGGAGAGTGAGTGGCTGACTTCTCTTGCCGCCGTCTTTGAGGGCGGGGAGGCCGAGGTCGAACGCGCGATAGATGAAAAAACGGCGCTCCTTGGCGAGCGCGACGAAATTTTGCGCTCCGCCGAGCAAAAAACCGCCGAGTATGAGGCCGCCGAGGCCTCGCTCAGGAAATGGCGGGCCGCGCTGATAATTTTGTTGGTCGTGGCCGCGGCGGGCGGCGCGGTCTGCGCGGCGGGGCTTGCCGCAGTCGGGGCCTGTATTGCGGCCGCGGGTTTGGTAGGGGCCGTGGCGTTCGGGCTGTGCCTTTGCCGCGCGGCGAAAAGGGCCGCCGGCTCTCTCGCCGAGGTGAACGCCCAAAGGGAGCGGGCCGAGAGCCTCGAAGCCGACGCGGCGGAGTATCTCCGCGCCTTCGGCGTTGCCGCCGAGCGGCCCGAGGGCGGGCTGTATTTGCTTAAAACGCGGCTTGCCGACTACCGCGCCCTGAGCGCGAAAAGCGAAAAGCTCCGCCTTGCGGTGAGCGAGGCGCAAAGCGCGCGCGCCGATTTGGAGGGCTACCTCGCCTCTCTTTTGGCGGAGCCGGGCGAAAGCCCGCACGCGCGGCTGCTACGTCTTTCGGAACTTCTGACCGCCCGCGACGCCCGCGAGGCCGCGCTTAAGGCCGCCGAGGCCGAAATGCTGGCCTTTGAGGAGCGCGAAAGCCTTGCCGAGATACTTGCCGCGGACGAGAGCCGCGACGGCGACGCCGCCGCCGTGAACGCCGAGCTTGAGGGCATAGCCGCGAGGCTCGAGGGCCAAAACGACGAGCTGGCCCGCGTGGGCGGTCGATTGCGCGAAAAGCGCGACGAGCGCGAGCGCGTTTACCTCGCCGCGCGGCGGCTCGGCGAGGAAAGGGAACGGCTCGCCGCTGAAACGGAGCGGCACAGGGTGTGCGAAAAAACCCGCGAGCTTCTCGCGCGGGCGCGGGCGAGCCTTGTATCGCGCTACACCGGCCCCGTCGCCGAGGGCTTCCGCCGCTATCAGGAGCTGCTGGAGGCCGGCGGCGCGGACTTTGAGCTGGACGCCTCCCTCGCCCTGAAGGCCGACGTGGGCAATAAGCTGCGTGACACCGGCTTTTTGAGCGTGGGCTGGCGCGACTTGGCCGGCATCTGCCTGCGCATGGCCATAAGTTAGCGAAAAAGGCCGAAATCGGTTTTTGAAAAAATTTTCAAAAAACTATTGACAAAGCCCGGCGGCTGTGCTATAATAAGCAAGTCGTTGGACGCGGGAGTTTAGCTCAGCTGGGAGAGCATCTGCCTTACAAGCAGAGGGTCATAGGTTCGAGCCCTATAACTCCCACCA
>CANRER010000010.1 GCA_947629615.1 uncultured Clostridia bacterium
CGATGATGAGCGAGCTTGGACGCGAAACGGTTTCGGCCTACGCCGCGGCCAAGGGCGGCCTTAAAATGCTCACAAGGAATATATGCTCGGAGTACGGCGAGTACAACATTCAGTGCAACGGCATTGGTCCAGGCTACATAGCCACTCCTCAGACGGCTCCCCTGCGCGAGCGTCAGCCCGACGGCAGCCGCCACCCCTTCGACCAGTTCATCGTTTCCAAAACGCCTCAGGCCCGCTGGGGAACCACCGAGG
Organism: uncultured Clostridia bacterium; assembly: GCA_947629615.1. Classification (GTDB taxonomy): domain Bacteria; phylum Bacillota; class Clostridia; order UMGS1883; family UMGS1883; genus JAFLUQ01. The sequence goes on from CANRER010000010.1 coordinate 253, forward strand.
ACCTTATGGGCCCCGCGGTGTTCCTCGCGTCCGACGCGTCGAATTTCGTCAACGGCCACATTCTCTATGTGGACGGCGGCATTCTCGCCTATATCGGCAAGCAGCCCTGAGCGCAAAACAGATAGAAAAGCACAGAGCCGCTAAAAAGGGAGGGTAATTTATGCATTGGGTTAAAAAATGGTACTGGCAGAAAACCGCCGAGGACGCGGTAAAAATACTTAACGATAAGGGCTACACCGCCATGTACGCCGAAACGGCCGACGACGCCAAGCAGATGGTGCTCGACCTCATACCCGAGGGCTCGTCCGTCGCGGTGGGCGGCAGCGTCACCATCGGCGACATGGGGCTTATCGACATTTTCCGCAGCGATAAGTATAAGTTTTACGAACGCTTCAACACCAGCGGCTACGCCGAAACCTATCAGGTTTACCGTCAGTCGTTTTTGGCGGATTACCTTGTCACAAGCTCAAACGCCATAACGAGGAACGGCGAGATTGTCAACACCGACTCCAGCGGCAACCGCGCGGGGCAGATAATTCTCGGCCCCGAAAAGGTGATTATCGTTGTGGGCGCGAACAAAATCGTTGACGACCTCAACGCCGCCTTTGAGCGCATCCGCGTCGTCGCTCCTCAGAACGCCAAGCGCATCGGGCATCACTGCCCCTGCGTGGAAACGGGCTACTGCGTGGACTGCGACCACCCCGAAAGCGTGTGCAACGCCACCAGTATCATACATAACGGGCGCAAGCACCCGGGCCGCTACACCGTTATCGTCGTGGCCGAGGAGCTTGGCTTCTAAAGCAAAAAATCAAAGGCAAAGGGCGGGCGTCCGTGGGCGCCCGCGCCTCTTTGCGCTAACAGAAAGGATCAAATTCTCATGGCAAAGAAAATCGTTACCTTCGGCGAGATTATGCTCCGCCTTCAAACCCCGGGCCACCAGCGTTTTATTCAGGCGCAGAGCCTCGAAGCCACCTACGGCGGCGGCGAGGCCAACGTGGCCGTTTCGCTGGCGAATTACGGCATGGACGCGGAGTTCGTCACCAAGCTGCCCGATAACCCCATCGGCGCGGCCTGCCTCGCGTCGCTGCGTCAGCATAACGTCGGCACGGCTCACATCGCCCGCGGCGGCGAGCGTCTTGGCATATATTATGTGGAAAAGGGAGCCTCGCAGCGCGCGTCAAACGTCGTTTACGACAGGGCCAATTCCTCCATCGCCACCGCCGACCCCGCCGATTTCGACTGGGACGCTGTTTTTGACGGGGCCGACTGGTTCCACTTCACGGGCATAACCCCGGCTCTCAGCCCGGCCACCGCCGAAATCACCCTCGCGGCCCTCAAGGCGGCCAAGGCAAAGGGCGTCGAGGTTTCCTGCGACCTCAATTTCCGCAAAAAGCTGTGGACAAGCGAGGAGGCCGGCAAGACCATGGGCAGCCTCATGCAGTATGTGGACGTGTGCATCGCCAACGAGGAGGACGCCGAAAAGGTGTTCGGCATTTCCGCCTCCGGCACGAATATCACCGACGGGCAGCTCAGCGACGAGGGCTATAAGGAGGTCGCGAAGAAGCTCATCGACCGCTTCGGCTTCAAAAAGGTGGCCATTACGCTGCGCGAGTCCATCAGCGCAAGCGAAAATAACTGGGCCGCTCTGCTCTGCGACGGCGAAAGCTTCTATAAGTCCAAAAAGTATAACATGACTATCGTTGACCGCGTTGGCGGCGGCGACAGCTTCGGCGGCGGCCTTATCTACGCCCTGCTGAACGACTATTCCATGCAGGACGCTATCGAGTTCGCCGTCGCGGCCTCGTGCCTTAAGCATACTATCGAGGGCGATTTCAACCTTGTCACCTTGGACGAGGTTAAGAGCCTGATGAAGGGCGACGGCAGCGGGCGCGTGCAGCGATAGCTATAGAATTTGTTTAAGGCATATAAAAGCAATGTACGAGGAAAATTGTATGCAAGCTTGTTTAAGCTTTTGGGACAGTTGCACTATCAGTTAATATAATTAAAGCCGCCATCCTAGGATGGCGGCTATTTTGGTGGTTAGGGCCGGCATCGCCGACCCCTTTTTGGCTTTACTTTACCTGACGAGCCAGTCCTCGGCCACATCGCGCAGATGGCACGGATCGACTTCGTTCTCGTAAAGCGCCGCTATGAAATTTTCAGCTTCGGCCCTCGTGCAAAAGATGTCTTCAAGGCTGTCCTCGCAAATAAGCCTTCCGTCCTCGCGCATACGCGCGCTGACCCCGTATACCTCCGCCCCGTCGATATAGGAAACGATGGGTTCGTAAGTATATTCCAAAAGACCGAAACCATTGCCGCACGTCACTTCTCTCACCTCCTGACGGCCGCAATTCGGGGCGTTCAACAAATTTCTCGCAGATACCCCTCCGCCCCTTGGCTTGTTATCCATATTATACCACCAAATATTACCAAAAGTCAAGTGTTTGAGCGGGTTTGCGGGGCCTAAGAAACTTAAAAAGTCGTTGTTGAAAACCGGCAAAAAATATGTCGTTTTTGATTGCAAAATATAAATTTTCGTCGATATGGCTGTTAAAAAACAAAAAATCCCCAATATCTTGGGGAAAAATTTTTTTGGAAATTATTTACATTTTTCTGTTAATATCGCTGGTATAATATGCCACAACGTTAATTTCGTTTCCGTTGACGTCCTCGCCGCCGATGATTACCCCGCCGAGGCTCATCAGCTCGCCGAGGCGGGCCTTGTCTATGGCTATGCGGACTACCTCGCGGTTTTCCGAATAAATGGCTATCTCGCTCTCGTTCACAATGTTTATCACGGCCTCGCGGCAGAGTATTCTCTCGCCCGAGGGGCCGCGGCTGGCCACGTAGCGCGCCTTGCGGTTCCTTATGCGTTCAAGTATGGCCCGCCGGGCCTCCTGCTCGGCCTTTTCTTCCTTTTTCTTTTTTCCGAAAAGCACGGGAGTCACCCTTCCTATTTCGTAATCATGGTGCCGATACCCGTATCGGTGAAAATTTCCAGCAGTATGCAGTGCGGTATGCGCCCGTCGATGATGTGGACGCGGTTCACGCCGGCCTTAATCGCGTCGAGGCAGCCATGAACCTTGGGTATCATACCGCCGTTGATAACGCCGCTGTCGATAAGGGCCAGCGCGGTCTTGCGGCTCATTTCGTAAATTATGCCGCCGTCGGCGTCCTTAACTCCCTCGGTATCGGTGAGGAAAATCAGCTTTTCAGCGCTCATGGCCGAGGCCACGGCCGAGGCCGCCGCGTCGGCGTTGATGTTGTAGCTGCGGCCCTCGTCGTCGGTGCCGATGGGGGCGATAACGGGTATGTAAAGGTCGTCGCTGATGAGGTCGATAACGTGGGTGTCCACATCGACCACGCGGCCCACGTAGCCCAAATCCTCCTCGCGGCCGTCCACGGTGGTCGTCATTTTTTCGCACTTAATTATGCTGCCGTCGATGCCGCAAAGGCCGATGGCCTTGCCGCCCTTGGCGTTCAGCGTTGAAACCACGGCCTTGTTGGTCTTGCCCACAAGCACCATCTGGGCCACGTTCATGGTGGCCTCGTCGGTATAGCGCAGCCCGTTGATGAAGCGGCTTTCCACATTATACGTTTTTAGCGCGGCGGAAATATCCGGCCCGCCGCCATGCACAACGACCGGCCTCGCGCCCACGTATTTCAGAAGGGTTATATCCTCCATAACGCTCTGGCGCAGCTCGTCGCTTATCATTGCGTTGCCGCCGTACTTGATGACGATGGTTTTGCCGCTGAGCCGCTGGATATAGGGAAGGGCCTCTATGAGTATGCCCGCTTTTTTGATGAGTTCTTCCATGGTTATCTCCTTACAGTATTACAAGTACAGCCCGGGCTGTTCAAGGCCCGTTTTTTCGTCCAGACCGAACATAAGGTTCATGTTCTGCACGGCCTGACCCGCCGCGCCCTTGACAAGGTTGTCGATGGCGGCGACGACTATCACGCGGTTAAGCCGCTTATCGACCACAAGGCCGATGTCCGCGAAGTTGCTGCCGGCGACATGATTGCTTTCGGGCAGCTCGCCCTCGTCGTAAACGCGCACGAAGTATTCGCCGCCGTAAAATTCCCTGTAAAGCCCGAGCAGCTCCGCCGCGCTACGATATTCCCTGAGGTTCGCGTAGCAGGTGGCGAAGATACCGCGCTTCATCGGCACAAGGTGCGGGCTGAACGAAAGGACTATCTCCTCCCCGGCGAGCAGGCTCAGCTCCTGTTCTATCTCGCTGGTGTGGCGGTGCGTGGCAAGCTTATAGGCCTTCATGTTTTCGGTACACTCGCAGAAGTGGTAATCGAGCGCGAGGCCGCGGCCCGCTCCGCTGACGCCGCTTTTAGCGTCTATAATAATGGAAGAATTGTCTATAAGGCCGTTCTTCACGAGGGGGGCCATCGCCAAAATGGAGCAGGTGGTGTAGCAGCCGGGATTGCCCACCAGCCGAGTGCGCTTTATCTCGTCGCGGTGCAGCTCGCACAGGCCGTAGACCGACTCCTTCAAAAGCTCCGGCGCGGAGTGGGGCTGGCCGTACCACTTTTCGTAAACCTTAACGTCGTTATAGCGGAAATCGCCGCTGAGGTCGATAACGCGCAGGCCCGCTCCGTAAAGCGCGGGAATGACCTCCTTCGACGCGCCGTGCGGCAGGGCCGTGAACACCACGTCGCAGCGGCGGGCGGCCTCCTCCACGCTAAGCTCCTCGCACACAAGGTCGCACACGCCGCGCAGGCTTTGGTATACGTCGCTGATTTTTTGCCCCTTGAAGGTTTGCGAAACGACCATCGTCAACTCGCACCCCGGGTGACGCGCAAGCAAGCGCACGGTTTCTATGCCGGCGTAGCCCGTCGCGCCGAGAACTCCCGCTTTAATCATAGCTTTCTCCAATCCGCCGCTGCGCCCCGGCACGAATTTTTAACTGCGCAGAATATACAAAATACGGTACAACTATAATATGTTTTATAATTATACAACCCCGCGCATAAAATTGCAAGGGTTTTTTGAAAATTTTTATTGATTTTTCCAAACTTTTTTGCTATAATGAAACAGGCGCGTCGAAATACGGCCCGCCAACGGTTATCCCGATGATATATTAGGAGGTATTATTATGCCGTCAAAGGTAGTTATGGGCGCCCAATGGGGCGACGAGGGCAAGGGCAAGGTCATCGACATTCTCGCGGCCAAAAGCCAAGTGGTTGTTCGCTCGCAGGGCGGGAACAACGCGGGCCACACGGTTCAGGCCGGCGGCGAGCAGTATAAGCTCCACCTCACTCCCTCGGGCATACTTTATCCCGATACACTGTGCATAATCGGCAACGGCGTTGTGGTCGACCCGAAGGTTCTTTTGGAGGAGATAGATATGCTCACCTCCCGAGGGGTAGATGTGAGCGGCCTCAAGGTGGACGCGAGGGCCCATGTTATCCTTCCTTATCATATTGCGTTGGACGGGCTGTCCGAAAAAATGCGCGGCAAGGGCGAAATAGGCACCACCGGCCGAGGCATAGGCCCCTGCTACATGGATAAGGCCGAGCGCAGCGGCATACGTATGCACGAATTTCTCGACGAGGCGACCTTCCGCCGCAGGTTTAAGGAAAACCTCGCCGTCAAAAATATGTTCATTGAAAAGGTATACGGCGAAAAGCCGCTCAAATACGAGGACTACGTTGAGGAGTACGTCGGCTACGCAAAGCGGCTGCGCCCCTTCATGGCCGACTGCACCGTGCTTCTGCACGACGCGATAAAGGCCGGCAAGGACGTGCTTTTCGAGGGCGCGCAGGCGACGCTGCTCGACATAGACCTCGGCACCTACCCCTACGTCACCTCCTCGCACCCCGTCAGCGGCGGCGTGTGCATAGGCAGCGGCGTAGGCCCCACCGTCATCGACGAGTGCATAGGCGTTGTTAAGGCCTATACCACGCGCGTGGGCAAGGGCCCCTTCCCCACCGAGCTGTTCGACGCGACCGGCGACCTTATCCGCGAGCGCGGCGGCGAGTTCGGCACGACGACCGGACGGCCCCGCCGCTGCGGCTGGTTCGACGCGGTTATCGTCCGCTTCGCGGTGCGCACCAGCGGCCTTGGCAGCATAGCCGTGAACAAAATCGACACCCTCGCGAACCTCGGCGACATAAAGCTTTGCACGGGCTATAAGTACCGCGGGGAGCTTCTGCGCGACTTCCCCTATTCGCTGGACATTCTGGCCGAGTGCGAGCCGGTATACGAAACGCTCCCCGGCTGGGAGGGCGACCTCGGCTCGGTAAAGAGCTACGACGAGCTTCCCGCAAACGCGAAGCGGTATATTGAGCGTATCGAGGAGCTTTGCGACGTGAAGGTTTCGATGGTCGGCGTCGGCCCGGACAGAACGCAAATTTTGGAAAGATAGTCATAAAAAAGCGGCGGGCCAAGGGCCTGCCGCTTTTTTTAATTTTTTCTGCCGGCCCCTGTGCCTCCACACTACATGGATTTATGTTTTTTTACGTCCTCGCCGTCTGGCGGAAGCGACCGCATAAACCACAGCAGCAGCGGCACCGAGGTGACAAACAGCAGCGCGTCGGCGACGGGCTGGGAAATCTGTATGCCGAACAGGCCCCAAAGCCGCGACAGCAGCAGTATGGTCGGTATGAAGTAAAGCCCGCTGCGAAGCACCGCCGTGGCGGACGCCAGCAGGTTATAGCCGCAGCTTTGGAACATCATGTTCGAGCAGACGGCTATGGGCTGAAGCAGCAGCGCGGCGCTCTGCCATTTCAGCGCGTAGGCCCCTATTTTCGTAACCTCGGGGTCGTCGCGGAAAAGCGCGACGATGGGTTCGGTATGGAAGAACATCACCGCCCCGGCAATCACCATCAGGGCCTCGGAGGCGAGGGCGGTGAACCAAAAGGCCTTTTTAACGCGGGAATACTTTTTCGCGCCGTAATTGAACGAGCTGACGGGCTGAAAGCCCTGCCCCAGCCCAAGCCCCACGGCGAAGGCGAAAAAGTTCACCCTGCCGACGATGCTCATGGCCGAGATAGCCGCGTCGCCGAAGGGCTTGGCCTGCCGGTTGAGCGCCATCGTCGATATGCTGCTAAGCCCCTGCCTGAGCAGGCTCGGGAAGCCGGTGGCGCATATATTGCCCACCATCGACGGCGTAAACGAGGCGTTTTTTATGGAAAGCTTCGACTGCGCGCCGCCCTTTAGGTATATTGTTAAAAGGATAAAAAACGAAATCGTCTGGGAAAGAGCCGTGGAAATCCCGGCCCCCGCCGTACCCAGCTTGAAGCCGAAAATCAGTATCATATCGCCGAAAATATTCAGTATTCCGCCCGAAACAAGGCCTATCATCGCGCGGGAGGCCAGCCCCTCGTAGCGCAGCAGATTGTTCAGCGCGAAGCTGCCCGTCATGAAGGGGCCCGCCAGCAGAATGAAAATCCCGTAATCCCGCGCGTAGGGCAGTATCGTCGGCGTGCTGCCCAGAAGGCGCATCAGCGGGTTTATGAACGCGAGCCCGACCGCGCCTATCGCCGCGCCGGAAAACAGCGCCAAAAAGAACCCTGTCGAGGCCGCGCGGGAGGCCTCGTCCACCATGTCGGCCCCGAGCCTGCGCGAAACAATGCTGCCGCTGCCGTGGCCGAACATGAAGCCGAAGGCCTGAAGTATGGCCATCAGGCCGAAAACCACGCCGGCGGCCCCGCTCGCGCTGTTGCCGAGCTTGCCGACAAAAAAGGTGTCGGCCATGTTGTAGATGTTTGTCACAAGCATACTTATCATCGTGGGTATGCCCAGCTTCGTCACCAAAACGGGGATGGGCGTTTCCGTCATTTTTTTGTAGCGAGCTTCGTTTTCCGCCATAAAATTCACCAATTCTCAAAAATTAATATATTTATTTTATCACATTTGAGCGAAAATGTCAAACCGAGCTTTTTGTGCAGTCTGCACAAAAAGACATATCAAAACTTGTGCATTTTTTCAGAGCATTTTGGCCAAAAAACATTTGCAATTTAGGGGGCGCTGTGCTATAATTATCATTGTTGAAAAAATGTGCTTGTAGCTCAGTTGGATAGAGTATTTGGCTACGAACCAAAGGGTCGGGGGTTCGAATCCCTCCAAGCACGCCATTGGGTAGTATCTTCGCGGATACTACCTTTTTATCTCTTAGCTCTGTTTCAAGGAGGGGCGGCAAATGGCGGTTTTTCGGCTTTCGCGGGAAACGGTTCCCGTGAGCGTTAAATTTATAAATGAATATATGCCCGAGGCGCACGGCGAATACGTGAAGGTCTACCTTTACGGCCTGTACGCGGCCTGCGCGGGCGTGGAGGCCGACAACGCCGCCATCGCGAAGCTGCTGCGCGTGCTTGTGGCCGACGTTGAGAACGCGTGGAAATACTGGAGCGAAAAGGGCCTTGTGCGCCTCGGCGACGGCGCGGTGGACTTTGTTTTCCCAAGCGAGGAGGCCCCCGCCCCCCGGCCCGAGCCCGAGCAACCCCCCGCCGAGGACAGGCCCCCGCACGTGAGCGCGGCGGAGGTCGCCCGCGCGCTGGAGATGAATCCCGCCATGAAGGACACCATCTCCATGGCCGAGCAAATGCTTGAAAAGCCGCTCTCCTCGCGGGAAATAACCGCTATATACAACCTTATGGACTGGTACGGCATGGATTCGGCATTGGTGCTGATGCTGCTCGAATACTGCATTTCGCAGGGGAAAAGGAATTTTTCCTACATCGAAAAAACGGCTCAGGGCTGGAACCGCGACGGCATAACCGACATAAAGAGCGCCGAGGCCGTGATAAAGCGCGCCACCGACGAAAAACGCTTTCAGGGCCGATGCAGGAAGATATTCGGGCTTGAGCGGGCGTTCACCGCGTCGGAGCTGAAATATCTGAACTCGTGGCGCTCCGAGCTGGGCTTTTCGCCCGAGATGGTGTCGCGGGCCTACGACATAACCGTGAACAACACCGGCAAGCTGGCCTTCGCCTATATGAACAGGATACTGCAAAGCTGGCACGAAAAGGGCGTCCGCCGCCCGGCCGACATAAAGGAAAAGGACGCCCGCCCGTCGCAGGCCGCGCGTTCCAGCGGCAAGATGGACGAACAGGCCCTTATCGAGATGAGGCGCCGCCTCGGCGCGGAGGATAAGCCCTGACCCCTATTGATTGGAGGGAACCGATATGATAAGCATAGCCTCTCGCGTGAGCGAGATAATAGAAGCAAGGGAGCAGCTTAAAAAGGCCGAGCTGGAACGCCGCCGCGCCGAGGTTTTCGCTCGGCTGCCGCGCGTGAGGGAGATAGAGCGCCGGCTCGACGCGACCGGCCTGAGCCTTATCAACAGCGTGCTTGACGGCTCGTGCGAGCCCGAGGAGGCCGTGCGGCGGATTATGGCGGAAAACCGCGCCGCGAACGCCGAAAGGCTCCGCCTGCTCCGTGAAAACGGCTACGATGAGGATTACATAGAGCCCCGCGTCGTGTGTGAAAAATGCGGCGACAAGGGCTACGTCCGTGGGAGCGTCTGCTCGTGCGTCCAGGCCGAGCTGAACAAAAGGCTGCTTTCCGACGCGAACCTTTCCGAAAAGCTCTCCGGCCAGACCTTTGAAAGCTTCCGCTTCGACTGCTACAGCGACGAGCCCGACCCGAATTTCGGCTTTTCGCCGCTGAAGAACATAAAATCCGTCTACGCGCTCTGCCTCGACTTTGCCGAAAACTTCCGCTCGACCGACAAAAATCTGTTTTTCACCGGCGGCTGCGGCCTCGGCAAAACCTTCCTTTCCTCGGCCATAGTCAACCGCCTCGCGGCCGAGGGCGAGGACGTGCTGTATATCAGCGCAAACTCGCTGTTCCCCATTTTGGAGGCGCTGCACTTCAACCGCGAAACCTCCGACGAAAACCGCTATCTTGTCAGCCACGCGGACGACTGCGCCCTGCTCGTTCTCGACGACCTCGGCGCGGAGTTCGTTACCCCGTTCACAACGGCGGAGCTGTTCAGAATAATCAACGACCGGCTGTTAAATAACAGAAAAACGATAATCTCCACAAACTTAAGCCTCGACGAGATGAGGGACCGCTACTCCGAGCGGATATGCTCGCGCATAACGGGCGGCTACGAGATAGTCGGCTTCTTCGGCGAGGACATACGCAAAAAGCTTAAAATGGAAGGATGATAACCTTGACGGAAAAATTCCGCTGTCATATAGACCGCCTGAACGAGATAATCGGCCTGTTCAAGACCGACGCGAAGGCCGCCTCGGACGCGCTCGAGGACGAAAAGCTCGCCCTTGACGCCGCCTCGCGCGAGGAGGGGCTGCTCGGCGCGGCGGCCTACAACGCCCTCGCCACGATACGCACCTCGCCCGAGCAGGAGCGCCCCGTCGGTCAGCTGATCGAGGCCATCGCCGAAGCGGCGGCCGAGCTGACGGCGATAATGGATTACGTGAGTGAAAGCGAAAAAGAAGAAAAAGAAGTTTGAAAATTTCCGAAAAAATTCTTGACAAGCCAAGGGTTTGATGTTATACTGCTATGTGGTATATTATCCCGCAGCTGAGGCCCCGGACGCTCCGACCTCCGCCTCGGCCGCGAGGAGGTTGTGCCGAATATATAAGGAGGTGCATTTTTAATGCAGAAGGACAGAAAACAGGAAATCATCGCGACCTATGCCCTGCACGAGGGTGATACCGGCTCGCCCGAGGTTCAGATAGCTCTCCTCACCGAGAGAATAAACCACCTCAACGAGCATTTGAAGATCTACAAAAAGGATCACCACTCCCGCCGCGGGCTTCTTAAGATGGTCGGCCAGCGCCGCGGCCTGCTCAACTATCTCACGCGCTTGGACGTAAACCGTTACCGCGCAATAGTTGAAAAGCTCGGCCTGAGAAAGTAAACGATGAAAGGCAGAGTGTGAGTTTTCTCTTGCGCTCTGCCTTCCTATTTCTTTTCGCCTTGCCCTTCGCCCGAAAACCCTTCCGCGAAGGCGGCGGAGCGGCACTTTGAAAAGGAACGGCGCGCCGTCTTTTTTCAAAGTGAACTCTTGCCTCCCGCGCGGAACGAAAAAATTATATGGAGGTATTTTTAATGTACAAAGTTTACGAAACCGAGTTTTGCGGCAGAAAGCTTGTCGTTGAAACCGGCAAAACCGCCCAGCTCGCCGGCGGTGCCTGCCTTGTGCGCTACGGCGACACCGTGGTTCACGCCACGGCCACCGCGTCGGCCAAGCCCCGCGACGGAATAGACTTCTTCCCCCTTTCCGTCGATTTCGAGGAAAAGCTTTACTCCGTCGGCAGAATACCCGGCAGCTACCTGCGCCGCGAGGGCCGTCCCTCCGAGAAGGCCATTCTGGCCTCCCGCTGCATCGACCGCCCCATCAGGCCCCTTTTCCCGAAGGATCTGCGCAACGACGTGGCCGTTGTGGCCACCGTGATGAGCGTCGATCAGGATAACGACCCCGTTATTACCGCCATGATAGGCGCGTCCATCGCCATATCCATATCCAATATTCCCTTCAGAGGCCCCATCGCCGGCGCGACCGTCGGCCTTGTGGACGGCGAGGTGGTTGTGAACCCCAATCGGGAGCAGCGTTCGAGGAGCGAAATGTTCCTCACCATCGCCGGCACCGCCGAAAAGGTGAACATGATAGAGGCCGGCGCCAACGAAGTCCCCGAGGATAAAATCTTCGAGGGAATTATGGCCGCCCACGCCGAAATAAAGAAGATATGCGAGTTTATCAAGGGCATCAGCGACGAGATAGGCAAGCCCAAGTTTGAATACGAGTCCATGATAGTTCCCGAGGAGCTTTACGAGGACGTTAAGGCCATCGCCATCGACAAGGTGCGCTTCGCCCTCGATACCGACGACAAAAACGTCCGCGAGGAAAACCTCAAGGAGGTATACTCCTTCGTTTACGACGCTCTCGGCGAGAAGTATCCCGATATGGAGCCCCAGATAGACGAGGCCATATACAAGTTGCAAAAGTTTGTTGTCCGTCGCTGGATACTCGACGAGGGCAAGCGCGTGGACGGCCGTGGCCTCGGCGACATACGGCCCCTTTCGGCCGAGGTCGGCGTTCTTCCCCGCACCCACGGCAGCGGCCTCTTCACCCGCGGCCAGACGCAGGTGCTGACGACCGTCACCCTCGGAACGATTTCCGACGCGCAGCTCCTCGACGGCATCGACGAGGAGGAAACCAAACGCTATATGCACCAGTATAACTTCCCCTCCTACTCCGTCGGCGAAACCCGTCCCAGCCGCGGCCCGGGCCGCCGCGAGATAGGCCACGGCGCACTGGCCGAAAAGGCCCTCGTGCCGGTAATTCCCTCGGTCGAGGAGTTCCCCTACGCTCTGCGCCTTGTGTCCGAGGTGCTTTCCTCCAACGGCTCCACCTCGCAGGGCAGCATCTGCGGCAGCACCCTCGCCCTCATGGACGCCGGTGTGCCGATAAAGGCTCCCGTGGCGGGCATATCCTGCGGTCTTGTGACCGAGGGCGACCGCTATATCACCATGGTCGATATTCAGGGCCTTGAGGACTTCTTCGGCGATATGGACTTCAAGGTCGCCGGCACAAAGAAGGGCGTTACCGCCATTCAGGTGGACATCAAGATTGACGGCCTTGACCCCGAGATAATCCGCGAGGCCCTCGCAAAAACGCGCGAGGCCCGCTTCAAGATACTCGACGAATGTATGCTTCCCTGCATATCCGAGCCCCGCGCCGAGCTCAGCAAGTACGCCCCGAAGATTATTTCCACCCAGATCGACCCCGAGAAGATCAGCGACGTTATCGGCAAGGGCGGCAAAATCATTCAGCGCATCACCGCCGAAACCGGCGTCAAAATCGACATCGAGGACGACGGCATGGTATACTTCGCCACCACCGACGCCGACGCCGCCCAGCGCGCCCTCAAGATTGTCCGCGGCATAGCCGGCGACATCAATATCGGCGACACGTTCAACGCCACCGTTACCCGCCTTATGGATTTCGGCTGCTTTGTGGAATACCTTCCCGGCAAGGAGGGCTTGGTTCATATCTCCAAGCTCGACCTCAAGCGCGTGGATAAGGTCAGCGACGTGGTTTCCGTCGGCGACGAGATTGTCGTTAAGCTCGTGGAGGTTGACCGCATGGGCCGCTATAACTTCTCCCGCAAGGACGCCCTGCTCGACGCGGCCAAGGAAGCCGAGAATAAATAAATCCCGGGCGATACGCTCCGCCCGCCCGCGCGATGCGCGGCAAAAGCTCGTATACACGCAGAAATCCGCTCGCTTCGAGCGGATTTCTTTCGTTAATTCTTTCAGCCGCGCGTGTCCCCGCGCAATACAAAAACAGCCCCCGCGAGGGGGGTGCCGTTTTTGAATCAAAGAAAGGAAGTTTTGCGTCAAAACGCTGGTGGAGACAAGGGGATTCGAACCCCTGACCTCTTACATGCGAAGCAAGCGCTCTCCCAACTGAGCTATGCCCCCATACGCTGACTAACATTATAGCACACCCGACGGATTTTTGCAACCGTTTTTGCGAAAAAATTTAATTTTTTATAAAGTTTTTTCCGCGCGGCTCAAAATGCGTCCCCGACGGCTCGGTAAAAATTGGCGAAAGCGGCATATTCCGTATTGACCTATCCCGCCGAGTATGATATAATTATAGCCGTACCGCAAAAATCGGCGCGATTTGCCGCGCGGACAAAATTTTTCAAAAAATTTGCGAAAACCTCTTGCATAATTATGAATTTTAGTGTATAATAATTCATATCATTGTTTCAAAGGGTGATTTTTATGAATTTGTCCGAAATAATGGCCATTGACGAAAAGTACTACATGAACACCTTCGGCAAGCGGCTGCCCGTGGCTTTCGACCACGGCAAGGGAGCGAGGCTCTACACCGAGGAGGGCGAGGAGTATCTCGATATGTTCGCCGGCATAGCCGTAACTGCGCTTGGCCACTGTCACGAAGCCTTCACCGCCGCCGTCGGCGAGCAGGTTAAAAAGCTTTTGCACACCTCGAGCCTGTACTATATAAAAAATCAGGCCCTTTTGGCGAAGCGGATATGCGACTGCTCCGTGGCCGACAGGGTATACTTCGCAAACAGCGGCGCCGAGGCGAACGAGGGCGCGATGAAACTGGCGAAAATATATTTTTACAAGCAGGGGCTTGAAAAGTACGAGATAATAACCCTGAACAACTCCTTCCACGGCCGCACGCTGGCCACCGTGGCGGCCACGGGCCAGCCCAAGTATCAAAAGCCCTATAAGCCGCTGGTGCCCGGCATAAAGCACGTGGATATAAACGACTTCGAGGGCCTGAAGGCCGCCGTCACCGACAAGACCTGCGCCATAATGCTGGAGGTCATACAGGGCGAAAGCGGCGTACACATCTGCACCGACGAGTATCTCAAAAAGGTTCGCGCCCTGTGCGACGAGAAAAATATAATCCTCATCTTTGACGAGGTGCAGACGGGCATGGGCCGCACCGGCGAGATGTTCGCCTACCAGACAACCCCCGTCGAGCCCGACATATTCACCCTCGCCAAGGCGCTGGGCAACGGCGTTCCCATCGGCGCGCTCTGCGCCAAGGAGTTTGTGGCGAAGGGCTTCGAGCCGGGCGACCACGGCGGCACCTTCGGCGGCAATCCGCTGGCGACCGCCGCCGGCATGGCCGTGTTCGACGCATTTGAAAAGGAGCATATACTTGAAAACGTCCGCGAAATGGGCCGGTATATGGAGGATAAGATACTCGCCCTCGGCTCGCCCGAGATAACCGAGATACGCCGCCGAGGCCTTATGCTGGGCATACAGTTCCCCGAGGGCCGCGCCGCCGAGGTGCAGAAAAAGCTGTTTGAGAACCGCGTGCTTGTGGGCTGCGTGGGCGGGCATACGCTGCGCGTGCTGCCACCGCTCGTTATCACAAAGGCGGACGTTGACGAATTTATTACGAAGCTGGAGGCTGCAATGGCATGAAACAGAAGCATCTTTTAACGCTCCACGACTGGAGCGGCGACGATATACTCGAAACGCTGGCCATGGCCGATAAGCTCAAAAAGGAGCTTAAGGCCGGGATTGAGCATCACATTCTAAAGGGCAAAACTCTCGCGATGATATTCTCCAAATCGTCCACCAGAACGAGGGTGTCGTTTGAAACAGGCATCTATCAGCTCGGCGGGCAGGGCATCTTCCTCTCCTCGTCCGACATTCAGCTTGGGCGCGGCGAAACCATCTACGACACGGCCAACGTGCTCAGCCGCTATGTGGACGGCATTATGATAAGGACGTTCAAGCAGTCCGACGTGGAGGATCTCGCGAAATACGGCTCCGTTCCCGTGATAAACGGCCTCACCGACCTTGTGCATCCCTGTCAAGTGCTGGCCGATATGCAGACCGTGGCCGAGCATAAGGGCCGCCTTGAAGGGCTTAAGCTCGCCTATATCGGCGACGGCAACAACATGGCCCACTCCTACCTTTACGGCTGCGCGAAGCTGGGTATGGACGTGAGCGTTGCCACGCCCAAGGGCTACGAGTGCAGCGCCGAGGTAGTGGAAAACGCCAAAAACGACGCCAAGGCCACCGGCGCGAACGTCGTTGTGACATACGACCCCGTCGAGGCCATTTCCGGCGCGGACGTGGTTTGCACCGACACGTGGTGTTCCATGGGGCAGGAGGCCGAGAAGGAGGAAAAAATCAAGCATTTTTCGGGCTATCAGGTGAACGGCGAGCTTTTCGCCAAGGCCAAGGACGACGCCATTTTCCTGCACTGTCTGCCCGCGTATCGCGGCTTCGAGGTGACGGAGGAGGTCATCGACGGCCCTCACAGCGTCATTTTTGACGAGGCCGAAAACCGCCTGCACGCGCAGAAGGCCGTAATGGCCCTGCTGATGGCGTAGCTATGGGGTCGGGAATGTTTGAGGTGCGCCGAGCGAAGTCAGAGGACGCGGCGGCCATATGGGAGATAACGCGCGACGCCTTCACGCACTACTGCGAGCTTGCGGGCATAAGCGACATTGCCGCCCTGCACGAGAGCGAGGCCGACGTTCGCCGCGACATCGAGGAAAAGACCGTGCTTGTGGCCTATATCGACGACTGCGTCGTCGGCAGTCTGCGCCTCACGTTCGACGACGAAACAAAAACGGCCTATCTCAGCCGCTTCGGCGTGCGCCGCGCCTACCGCAACAACGGCATAGGCAAGTCGCTCGCGAATATGGCCGACATCATGGCCGTGCGCCGCAAAATGAAGTGCATACGCCTGCACACCGCCAGCAAGGTGGCCGAGATAATGCGGTTTTATTACTCGCGCGGCTACTATGTGGAGTCAGTCGATTCCTCGGGCGAGTATATCCGCGCCTGCATGAGGAAGGATTACGAATAATAACGGCGTATATATAAGTAAAGATTTTTACGAAAGGACGGACATTATGGAAAAGAAAATCGCGAAGGCTCTGCTTTCTATCGGCGCGGTATTCCTGCGGCCCGAGCAGCCCTTCATCTGGGCCAGCGGCATTAAAAGCCCGATCTATTGCGACAACCGCCTCACCCTGACCGCGCCCGACGTGCGCACCCTTATCGAGGAGGGCCTTGCCCGCGTAATAAGGGAGGAATACCCCGAGGCCGAGGCGCTCATGGGTACAAGCACCGCCGGGATAGCCCACGCGGCCATAACGGCCCACATCATGGGACTGCCGATGGGCTACGTGCGCGGCGGCGCCAAGGATCACGGTCGGGCCAACCGCATAGAGGGCAAACTTGAAAAGGGCGAAAAGGTCGTCGTTGTGGAGGATCTTATCTCCACCGGCGGCAGCGTGCTTGACGTTGTCAACGCTTTGCGCGAGGCCGGGGCCGAGGTGCTGGGCATAGCAAGTATATTCACCTACGGCATGAAGAAGGGGCTTGAACGCTTGGCCGAGGCCGGCGTTAAAAACGTCAGCCTCTCAAATATCGACGCGGTGGTCGAGGTCGCCTCCGCCGAGGGCTATATTAAACCCGAGGACGGCGAGCGTATCCTCCGATTCCGCGATAATCCCTCCGACGAAAGCTGGATAAGGTAAGCGCTCCGCTTTGCCAAGGGCCGCGCGCGGGAACTATTGAACCAATCCCAAATGAAAAAACGCCGCCGGGCGGCGAAGCACAAAACTCCCGACCGCATTATGCGGTCGGGAGTTTTATAACCTCATTATTTGCCGTTTTTCACAAAGAATTTAGAAAACAGCTTTACTATTGCCGGCGCTCCGGCCACGAAGTAGAATACGCACACAAACTGCATGAGAGCTTTCGCAAAGCCCTCGCCAATTCCCGCGCCCATGAGCGCGCTTACTGCGCTGCCCGAAAGGTTGTCGAGAACGGTATACGTAAACACGCAGAAGATGAGTCTTATAATATTTTCGGTATTGCTCCTGTCGGTCGAGAAATTTATAAAACGTCTTTCAATGAACCAGCCTACGAAGAAGCCTATTCCCATACCGGCGTTTTTGAAGGAATCGACAGCCATCTTCGAGCCTTCGACTATTACCGAGCCGTCGGCCGCGTAATCGACCGGATAGGACTTTAGCGCGGCGTACAGTATCAGCAGCGCACAGAGGGCAACGCCGCCAAGCATAACCCACAAATCCATATTTGGACGCTTGTCTACAGCAGACATGAGCTTTGCCATTAAAAACAGCGTAATTGCGCCTATGATAAACGCCACGACAACGTCCTGTGGAGTGTGTACCCCGAGATAGTTTCTCGAAAAACCGATCATCAGAAGGAGTATAACCAATACAGCCCTAAACCACTTCGGACATTTTACGCCGTCCTTTGTATTGAGCGCAAGCCCGCCCCAAACGCTTACCGCGTTGGCGGTGTGGCCGCTCGGGAACGAATATCCCGTCGCGTCCGCCTTCGCCTCCGGCACGGGAGTTACGCGCGCGTCGCGTATCCACGGCCTGTACGCGCAGGCCGTTATTTTGATAAA
>CANRER010000011.1 GCA_947629615.1 uncultured Clostridia bacterium
TGCCTGCGGCCTCTTCCTTGCCTGACACGAAAAATTCTCGCCGCTCGGTGTCTGATTTTAATTAAGGATTAGTATTAGACGAAAAATATATGAAATAGTTCCATGAAATTTCAAGAAAACTCTAAAAAAGATGGAACAGGCCGAGCCTGTTCCCTCATTTTTTTGCTTTTATTCCTCTACGAATACGTCCTTACCGAGGCCGCACACGGGGCAAGCTATATCTAAAACCGCAACAAACAACCACACCGTTTTTATATATCCGAAATTATCCTAACTATTTTCATAACAGCGTATTGCTTTTCAGGGGTGAGATTTCGAAACGCGGCGGTAAAATCAGCGGATTCGTCAGAAACGTCTCGTCCAAATAAAAGTTCTTCCTCGCCAAGCGTTAAAACGTCGCTTATTTTTTCCAATAACGAAAAACTTGCGTTGGCGTTGCCACCTTCCACTCTGCTCAAATATTCTACCGATATGTCTAGCTTTTCGGCTAACGCCTCCTGCGTAAGTCCTACCGCTCTACGCTTTGATTTTATTCTTTGCCCTATGGCTTTAAAATCCATCTCACTTCACCTCTGTTTAATTTATTGTATCAAACTTAAAAAAATATATTAACAATTTTTTAATTTAATATTGACTTTTAAAATCAAGTTTGATATAATAGAACTAAATCAAATAATAGGAGGAAAGAACATGAAAGGTAAAATCAAAAAAACCACAGCCGTGTCATTGGCCGCTGTTCTGCTGACAGGAAGCATTGCATACGGCAGTCAGGGACAGAAATCCATCAATGTGCTCTATGACGACATTAAAATCATTATTGACGGAATAGAGTACACGCCCAGAGACGCAAACGGGGCCGTGGTGGAACCTTTTGTTTATAACGGTACTACCTATCTGCCGGTACGCGGAGTGGCCGGAGCCTTTGGCAAAGAAGTGGAATGGGACCCGCAGTCAAGCAAGGTTTATCTGGGCGACAGAGACTTTGACTGGCTGGATCAAATGGGATATGTGGATTATGAAACTACGTCAACAAAGGATTCGTTAACTTCTGTTGAAAAAGGTACAAAGGCCGACGACGGTATAGTTTATGACAGGGGTATAAGCTTTTGCAGTAGTCTTCAAAATGTAAATAAATTAAATGACGGCACTTATGAGTCCTATCAAGAGGTTTCATACCTTCTTAACAGGGAATACAAAACATTTGAAGGAACTTTATGTTCATTGGACAGTACAGATAAATGTCACGGTATTATAAAAATGTATGGCGATGGGGAATTGATATATACGTCGCCTCCAATGGCGAAGGGGACTAAATCCACTGATTTTGATTTGGATGTTTCGGATTACAAAATTTTAAAGATACGTTATGAATTGGTTAATCCGCCAAAAAAATCTGTTAATATATATATGGAAGCAGGCATAGCCAACGCTCGGCTGTCAAAATCGTATTAAAACTGCAGAAAGGAAGTACACACATGAAAAAACTAATCACATTTTTTGCTGCGGCGATGACCCTGCTCATCGTTGGCGGACTGACCGCGAGCGCCGACCAGCTTGACGCCGGAATTTACAATTTAGCCTGCGTTGACGGCGGTCGTTACCTCAACGTTTACGCGGGCTGGGATTGGGACGGGGTTAATGTCTGCGTATGGGACGCCGACGGCTCTCCCGAGCAGAAGTTCCGCCTTGAGGATCGAGGCGGTCACCGTTATGTGCTTTACCCCACGTCATCCGACGGCAGAGTGCTTGATGCCAACCGTGGAAATTCCATGAGCAATCCCCTTCAAGCGGGCAACAATATTGACATCTGGCAGACGAACGACGCGCCCGCTCAAGAATGGTATATCGACGATCAAGGCGGCGGGAAATATAAAATCGGCCTTGTGAGTAATTTCAGCCTCGCCCTCACCTGCGACAATCCTTGGGGCAACGGCGGCAACGTAAGCCTTCAAAATTATACCGGCGCGAACAATCAGCTTTGGTATCTTAAGCGCGTGGACGGCGGCAACAGCGACAACATAGTTGACAGATACAGACAAATAGCCGCCTCGGTAGGTAATCAAAATCAAAGCGCAGACACAAAATGGGGGCCTTGCGGCGCGTTTTGTATCGCTTATGCGAGAACATTTTTGGATAATACCACCCATTATTATTGGGAATATTACTGGGGCGCGGGTGCTCAATGGTGGTACGGTGGAGGAAATTCCGCCGATTTGGCTTCAGACTATGATGTACTCATGCGCGCCAAGTCCGCCATTGATAACGGTAAGCCGGCAATAATCCATGTGCGCAACCAATGGACAGACTTTCATTATGTTTTAGCTATAAGCTACAGCGGCTCGGGGTCTAATTCCGGCGATTTCACGATTTTGGATCCTCAGGACGGGCAGATAAAAACGCTTAATTCATATTACATTAATTGGGATAAACAAATAATAACATTTTAGCAAGGAGACTATGCAATGAAAAAATATACTTCAATTGCAACGCTGCTTATAATTATGCTCCTGATGTGTTCATGCGGAGGAAATGAAATCGAAGGTACATGGTCAGGTCATGGAAGAAGCGCAGACGTTGAGCTAAAAATAAAAAATGATACAATAAATCTCGAGAGAACCGAAATTAATGCTGACGATACGCCCGGTAACAAAACTACAATAAAGCTTAAGTATGACAAGGATGACGAAAACATCTATATCCTTGAAATAATAAAAATTAGCGGCTTTATAGAGGGGGTAGATTCAAGCGAATTTACTGACGAACAAAAGCAGACGTTACAAGACAGCATAGATAATATGAATCATAATCTTTCATTGGATATTGATAGCTCGGCAATTCCATATAATCTTTTAGACGGTGGTAAAACCTTAATTTTGGGTAATGATGAAGACAACTTCATGTCATGGATGACCGATTCAAATAAACTTACACTAAAAAAGTAACAGAGAAATCTCAACTGTAATCTAAAATTTTATAAATAAAAATACAGGCTCTATTAAGGGCCTGTATTTTTATTACATTATTCCTCTACGAAAACGTCCTTGCCGAGGCCGCAGACGGGGCAAACCCAATCATCCGGAATGTCCTCAAAGGCGGTGCCGGGGGCGATGCCGCTGTCGGGATCGCCAACCTCGGGGTCGTAAACATAGCCGCAGGGGCATACGTATTTTTTCATGGCCGACACCTCACTTGAAATATCTGTTCAGCAGGCCCTCGAAGCCGCAGCCGTGACGGGCCTCGTCCTTGGCCAAGCCAAACGGCTTCGCCGTTCGGCGCCCTTAAAATCTCCCGTATTGGCGGGGCTTACGGGTATTTATAAAAGATACCCGGTGTCCCTGATGTAAAGGCGTTTATTTTACCCGGTGTCCCCAAAAGTGTACTTTGGGAGGAATTTTTATGGGTAAACAGAACGATGTAGGAGTGTATCAGCTCCCTAATGGAAATTGGGCTTACCGCTTTACTTTTACAGACAGCGGGAAAAAGAAAAATCGCAAGAGTATTAAAGATGAGTTTGGGAATTTGCTGACGAGCAAGAGGGCCGCGATAAATGCGCGTGAAGTCGCAATAAAGCGACAGCGGGACGATTTGCACCGGGAGGCCCCGGTTATCAGAAAAACGGTCAAGGAAGTTTTCAAGGAGTATTGCGAAAAGGGCCGACAGGGAAAAGCCTATCAGACAATACGCAAACAGGACAGCTTATGGAAAAATCATATTGCCGCTCGATTTGGCAATAAATATGTGGACGAAATCAGCGTTGCGGAAGTGAACGATTATCTTGAAGAGCTGTATTATACGGAGGGTCGGGCTTACAAATACGTTGAGAGCTTTTTAAAAATGTTCTATCTGATTTTCGGTCAGGCGTATTCCCGGAATTATCTTGATGTGGATATTTATAACAAGCTGTGTGTAAATAAGGATTGCCGTATTCGTATGCCAAAAATGAAAGTTGATGAAGATACTGACATTGTGGCCTTTACCCGTGAGGAAATGGAGCGGTTAAACGAATATTTCAGCGGGACAAATGCTGAAACTGCGTATTTGTTAGGGAGTTGTTGCGGACTTAGAATAAACGAGTGTTACGGCCTTAAATGGGAAAATATTGACTTAGAGAACGGCACAATAAAGATTGACCGTCAAATGCAATACCAAGACGGCCTTATTAAATTAGTGTCATTAAAGACGCGCAACGCCCGCAGGACGGTTTATATGAGCGACAAACTAAAGGAGTATTTAAGTGACTTAGAGCGTAAAACAAAGGAAAGCGCCGTCAGCATGACTGCACAAAGGACGCAAAATCAGACCTTTATAACAGACCTTGACGGGTCAAGCATTTCTTCTCTGGAATTGGTGAACAGTCTGCCGAACGGTAAAATACAAACTATAAATTCTATGAAGTATCATAGCAGAAACATAAAAGAGAAGTTAGGTATTGATTTTAAATTTCATCATTTGCGCCATACTTACGGAACGCGCCTTGCTGAAATGAATACGCCAACGCATATTTTATGCAATCAAATGGGCCACGCCAGCGGCAAAGTGACGGAGCAGTATTATCTTGCTGTGTCAAAAACAGGAATTGATTTGCTGACAAAAAATTTAAACGCCATGTGACAGCGGGACGGGCGGGAGCTTGAAGCTCCCGCCCGTTTTTGAAGTTCACTTTTCAATTATCATCTGTTCGTCACAGTCCATGCAAGCGATATTTACCGCTTTTGTGGCCCGGACAGAATTTCCACAGCAAGGGCAAATGTATTTCCGGGTGCTTGATGTGCGCGGCGGCGGTGTGGTCGGTGTCCCGCTGTGCGCTCCCGTTCCTGTGATTTGAAAGCCCGAAAACTCATTGCGGCTTATCAGTATGTCGGTCAGTCCGTTGTCAATAATGACATCTAAAAGGGCTTCGCTTGGGTCTGTGTGGCTCCACCCGTATTTGTCGCTGTGGGCGACTGTCAGCCCGTGGGCTTCGGCGGCTTCTTTAAAGCGGCGGTTGTGATAGGTGTTTCCCCGGCTACAATCTTGTATGCCGTTTTCGTAATTGAAGTAGTGTACCATTTCATGTAACAGTGTTGCGGCTACTTCTTCAATAGGCCGGGCCAATGTCCCCGCGCCGATATTTATTTCATGTGTCCCGCCCAGCTTTGAAACCAATATTTGCGACAGCGGTTTTATTGTCCTTTGTGGCCGATTTAAGGCCCCGTGACGGTTTTTTCTTTTTAGTCACCTAATACTTCCTTTCACTGATAAACTGTCCTTGACTGTTTCAAATAGAGCATAGGCTACATTTTCAAATGCTTCTTTTGTACTCTCGTCATACATAGCACTATGCACTACGCTTTCCACTAATTCGGGTCTGCTGGACAGAAAGGCGCGAAATCTTTGCGGCCTGTTGAAGTCCTCGTGCGCCGTTCGCCATGCGGTAAAGTCTTTACTTACAGACGGAAGCTGCGCCGCGTATTTGTTATACGGATTTGAGTATCTTTCCTGTTCTTCAAAAGACTCAAAGATTTTAATTAAAGAATTAATTATAGCCATAACATATCTTTTCTCCTGATAAATTATATTTACGGGTAATTTAGAGAAACTCGTATGAAAACTCATAGAGGTATTCAGAGTGTTTTCTATGACACGGCTAACGCCTCTGATAGTTTTATATATTTAAATATATGGAACACCCGAAGCTGTTAGCAATGTCACAGAGGTCACTTTAAAATCCTCTGATAATGGCCTTGATAAAGGCGTTTGCCCGCATGAAAAGTTGCCCACCATAGCGACTAAATTCTGCTTGCCGACGTTTTTACAGTCATCATCGCCACAGACAGCGGCCTTATTACCACACAGCATGAATTGAAAGTGAATATTCAAAAAGGTCAGTTCCCGGCTCCGCGTGGGAGGCCGGGGACATATTATGGGAAAATACAAATTGATTTCTCGGTATTGATTTTTTCAGATGGATTTCCTTCCCACTGAAAAAAGACGGAAAGCACGGACGAAAACGGCAGTAGTAGAACAAGACGCAAAAAACAAATAAAAAAGAGGAAACAGGTTTTAACCCGTTCCCTCAAAAAATTTACACTTTCTCAAAAGCGTCCTTAGAGAGGTCGCAGATGGGTTAATTTTACTTGTCAGTTTTTTCTCCTGACTTAATATTTTCAAGGCAATATTCACAGCACTGAACTATTAAATTGTTTAGTGAAACTCCATTGTTTTGCGCCAAAACCTCTAATTTGTCTACTAAATCAACTGGCATACGAAAGGTTTTATTAATGTAATCAATCTTTTTTATCTCGAACATTTTAATCACCCCTTTATTATTATACAGAAAAAATCGTCTGTCAGATACACTGTTTATTTACACTGTAAAAACAGCGTAAATAACACTTGACAAAATTGGTGTAGAGTGATATAATTGTGTTAAACAAATACTTGTATTCTGTTTTGCAGGCTCAATTAAGGAGGCATCTAAGAAAAAATGAGCCGCTGTCCCGCTACAATTTCAAAATATGTTATGGAATATGAAGCGGCTATAAGAGCCACGGGCTACGTTTTAAATCAGATGTAAAATTTATTATAATAAATATATTTTTGGAGGTTTTTATTATGGCAATGATTAAGTGTCCTGAATGTGGTAGGGATGTTTCGGACAAGGCACCTTCCTGTCCCAATTGCGGGTGTCCAATCAATTCAAATGCAGCGGCTAAGACAGACAGAAGTGCTGATATAGAAAAATTTCTTGACTTAGCACTAAAGGGCATACAGGGCCAAAACTCTGAGCAAGTTGAAAAGTATTGTCAGTCTGCATTAGAAATTGACCCTCAAAATTCTCGCGCATGGGAATTAGAAGCGAGGGGTCTATTATTTCAATCAACTTTAAACAGCAACAAGGTTATTCAGGCAATTGGTGCTGCTGCAAATGCGGTAAATTATACTACCGGTAACAAAGAAGAACTTGCGGAAAGCTTATACACAGCAATTTATGACATGATTACGGGTTTGCTTAACATTGCGATTGCGAGAATGCCTGTCTTATACGCGCCGCAATATGTTCTTCAATGTATGAACTACTACGGCGAATTATTATCGGGTATTCCATACCTGTCAAAACAGAAAATCGAAGCGGAGCTTGAAAAATTTGACAGTATGGACAAAGCGTCAAAGAAAGCCATTATGCCCAGAAAACGTCTTATATATGCAGCTCACGCAATGAAACCCGGCTGGGCGGACCAGTACAGAGCTTTGCTTAAACAAAAGGGAGTTATGTAATGGATACATATTTATGTAAACATTGCGGAGCGAGAATTGATGAAACAATGCAAATTTGTCCTAAGTGCGGTGCTTTAAATTTAATTAATTCAGAAGTTTTATCAGAAGAAATAAAAAAAGCAACATATTCACAGAAGGAATTAAAAAAATTTTCGTCAGGTGTCCTTTTAATATCGTTAATAATAGGGATTTTACTGTTTATAGCTAATATTGTTATGCTTTTTGCGGCTGAATATACAAAATTTATAGCATTTATTGGTGCAGTAGGCGGCGCAATTGGGTTTGTATTTAGTATTATTGGTTTAGTTAAAAATGAACCGGTTAATAAAGCTGTTGGTATATCAATCTGTGCTTCTGCGTGGTGTTTATTTATGCAAATATTTTTCATTTTTTAAGCGGATTATTTAATAGTATGTTTTGCGGAGCGGCAAACAAACCCGCTCCGACTTTTTTATCTTTTGGTTGTTTCAATAGGTTGTATCATATTAGCACAAAAAGAAATAGAGAAGGGCCGAGGTGACTTGATATGGATAGAATAAGCGGCTATTATTTCTATTAGCCGCCAAAAAATTCCGCTGTTCGTAATAGTGTACCTTTACGAACACACAAAAATCCCCCGTTTTTCATGTTCGTAAATATTGATTTTTATTTTACAAATATATTCGCAAAAGCATTGACATTTACGAACAAATATGGTAAAATATAATCATAGAAAAACAGGGGGTGACTATTATGGACAGTCGGACTTACTACTATGCGCGGGTGTCCAGCCGGGAACAAAATCTTGACCGCCAGATTGCCGCATTTAAGGCTTTAGGCGCGGAGGACAGAGATATTGTGACCGACAAGGACAGCGGCAAGGATTTAGAAAGAGCGGGGTATCAGGCTCTTAAAAACGCCATGTTGCGGCGGGGTGATACGCTTGTTATAAAATCCCTTGACCGTTTGAGCCGCAACAAAAGCGACATTAAAAACGAGCTTCAATTTTTCAAGGACAGCGGTATTCGCCTGAAAGTTCTTGACTTGCCTACAACCATGACCGAGCTACCGGCGGGGCAGGAATGGGTATTTGAAATGGTGAACAATATTCTGATTGAGGTATTGGGAACAATAGCGGAGCAGGAAAGGGCCACTATAAAAAAGCGACAGGCAGAGGGCATTGAAACCGCAAAGGCAAAGGGAAAAAAGCTGGGCCGCCCGGCGATAACTTTCCCGGAAAATTGGAACGAAGTCTATTCTGCATGGAAAGCGGAAGAGATAAGCGCAAAGGCGGCAATGGAACGGACAGGCACAAAACGCACCAGCTTTTATAAGTTGGTGAGCCTGACAGAAAACAAAAAAACAATTAAATAACGGGACACTTTGTAAAAGGACACCTTTACCGAGTTTTTAAACGGGACAAAAACAGCGGGACACCAAAAAGGACACTTTTTAAGGGATTTTGAGAACAAAAATAAGAGGCGGGACAGCCCGCCTCTTACTCAAATTTTTTGCTTTTACTCTTCCTCGAATACGTCCTTACCGAGGCCGCAGACGGGACAAACCCAATCGTCGGGGATATCCTCAAAGGCGGTGCCGGGGGCGATGCCGCCGTCGGGGTCGCCCTGCTCGGGGTCATAGACATAGCCGCAGGGGCAAACATATTTTTTCATGTTATGCAACCTCCGCGATTACTTAAAATAGCGATTGAGCAAGCCCTCAAAGCCGCAGCCGTGACGGGCCTCGTCCTTCGCCATCTCGTGAACGGTATCGTGAATGGCGTCGTAGCCGAGCTCCTTAGCGAGCTTGGCGATTTCAAGCTTACCGGCGGTAGCGCCGTTCTCGGCGTCGCGACGAAGCTCGAGGTTCTTCTTTGTGGAGTCGGTAACGACCTCGCCCAAAAGCTCGGCAAACTTGGCGGCGTGCTCGGCCTCCTCATAAGCGGCCTTCTCGTAGAAGGCGCCGATTTCGGGATAGCCCTCGCGGACGGCCTGACGGGCCATCGCAAGATACATACCCACCTCGGTACATTCGCCCTCGAAGTTGGCCTTAAGGCCGTCGTAAACTCTTTCGTCGATCTTGTCCTTCGCGCCGACGCCGATAACGTGCTCGCAGGCCCAAGTGAGCTTGCCCTCCTGCATAACGGTGAACTTGCTGCCGGGCAGCTTGCACACGGGGCAGAACTCGGGGGCGCTGTCGCCCTCATGGATGTAGCCGCATACGGGACATACGAATTTCATAATAGACACCCTTTCTTATAATGGAATTAACGGTAAATAAGAACGATTACCATTAAGACTATTATAATACTCTTACTCGGATTTGTCAAGGACTTTTTTGGTAATAGAAGAAAAAACGTTTTCGCCGTCCGTCCATGCGTGGAGCGTCAGTACCTCATTGGTATTGTTTGTAAAAACCAAATCCTTTTCCCCGAAAACGACGGTAGCGTCGCGGCCCTTGGGCGCGTAGGCCACGCCGTCGCTGTGGGCGTGCCGCTCGTCGATGGAAAGCCCCGCGTCCAGCGCGGCCATGTATACCGTAGAGCTGACCTGACAAACCCCGCCGCCGCAGCCCTGCTCCTTGTGGCCGTCCACCAGAACAGGCGCGTCGCGGTATCCCTTCTCCTCGGTGCGGCGGCCCACCGACTCGTTAAAGCTGAAGCTGCCGCCCGGATAGAGCGCGAGGCCGTTTATGGCTCCGCAGGCGATGTTGATGTTTTCCACCCTCGAGGCGGAATCGTCCAGCAAAGGAGTGGAAGCCTGCGACACGGTCACGTCCACGTACCTTTCGGCCTCGTCCTTCCTTTCGGCGGTAACGGCCGCGCGGCGCACCTCGCCGCGAGTGTTGTCGGCGGTATTTTGCGCGCAGCCTGCCAGTATCAAAAGCAGTACGGCTATAAAAATTTTCATAAAAAATCCCCCTCGGCCTTATTTTGTCCAAAGGGGGATAATTTATTTTTCCAATTATTCGGCGGCGGGCGCGGATACCGTCACGGTTTGCGTATCCTGATCCCAGTCCACGCCAAGCTTAAAGCCTTCGGCGACAAAGCGTTGACAAAGGCGGTCGTGCTGCCGACAACCATTGTGATTATGTCGCTGCCGTAGGCTAAAATGACCGTCTGCGTTTCCCCATCCCAGATAACGCCGCCGCCGAGAGCCTCGATAACGGCGCGTATGGGGAGCAGCGTTCGCCCGTTTTGATTAATGGGAGCCGTGCCGAGGCCGGGGTCGATTTCCCACTCGGAGCCGTCAATCGTCATGGCGGGGTTGCCGATTTGGAGCTTTATCTCCGCCGCGCCCCCGTCGGCGGACGCCCCAACGCACAGACATAACGCCGTTATCGCCGCCAAAATGACGGCAACGCCCTTTGCGCTTGCTTTTTTCATATAAAAAACCTCCGTTTTTCTTATGTTATATTTATTATAACACAGATTTGAGCAAATGTACAGCATTTTTTCAACAAATCGGTGAAACCGCCGTCATACGGAGAGGGACGCAAGGGGAACGAGGCTGTTCGCCGACCTCCACACCAGCAGGCGGCTGCCCTCGGGGACATTTACCGGGAGGACGACAAAGCCGCTGGCGGCCACGGGAACGGTGGTAATATCGGCGCTTTTCAGCTTATCGCCGTCGTAGGCGGCTATCATAACGGCGGCGGAGGCGTTTTCGCCCGAAAAGTTTGCCACCGTGAGGCTGCCGCCGTTTCGGGCGCAGGCCACAAGGCCCGAGCCGCGCGACACCGTCACCCTGTCTTTAACTATGCCGGTGGCCGCGTCGAAGGCCGCGACCTCGGCGCAGACGGCCCCGTCGGAGCTAAGCTCCGCCGTGAGGTCGTCGTCCGACACTTTGAGCGTAGCAGCCTTTATCAGCGCGCCGTTCTCGCCGTAAAGCGAAACCGCAGCCATGCAGAAGCGGCTGAACTCGAGCTTAAGGCTTTCGTCCATGGCGATGTCGGTTATGTATTCTCCGCCCGAGGGCTGCGGCTCGGCCCGGCCAAAGGCCGCGTAAACCTCGTCGTCGTCCATGACGCGGGAATAAATTGTAAACTCGTTTATCTCGCCCTTAAACAAAGGGTCGTTATAGGGCGATTTCGCAAGATAATTCATCGTGGTTTCGCCCAAGTCGGCGGCGGCTGTGCCGAGGTCGGCGGCGGAAACAAGCTCGCCGTTGAGGTACATTTTATAAAACCCGCCGTCCGCGGTTATAACGATGTCGGCTCGCTCGCCGCTCCGTATGCCCGGGGTATGCACAACGTCCTTTTCCTCCTTGTAACTCCCCGTGGTTATGGCCGCGCGGAGGTTGCCGTCGGGGCGCGAGGTGTTGAGGAAGAAATACTCGTCGGTGCCGTTACCAAAGCAGAAGGTGAACATATTTGTCTTGACAAGGTCTGGGGTGAGGCTGATAACGATTGAAAATTTATCATGCCCGCTCAAAACGCCGTTCGGCATTTGAACGTAATCGTCCGCTCCGTCGAACACGCCGCCGACCATGCCGCCGTAGACGACGCCGTGGTTGCCGTTGCCGCTTTCATCGGGAATATATCCGCTCGGGCGCACGTCCTGCGGGGAGGCTCCGCCCTCGGCGAAGGAATAGGAAAGAATAACCTCGTCGTTCACATGGCTCGCCCCGGCGAGTACGGTGAATTTGAACTCCCGCGTTACGCCGCCGAGCCTGCCCGTCAGCGTAACGTCGGTGTTTTCGCTCGGGCGGGTGACCGCGCCGCCGCGCGACAGCACTGCCTCGTCGCTCGAGCTCCATGCTATCTCCTCCCCGCCCGGCACGGCGGAAAGGTCGAGGTCGTCCACCAGATTATACGAGGGAAATTCGTAATTTTCAAAAAGCGTTTCGTCGTCCGCGTCGATAAGGCCGTCGGCTATGGCCCTGACCTCGGCGGCGGAAAGGCAGGTATCGAAAACGCTCAGCTCGTCAACGACGGCCGTCAGAGCGTCGTCCGACCAATATGTCACGCCGAGGTACAGCCTGCCGGGGGCGGCGTTTACCTCCCCGTGCGACACCGGCTCGCCGTTGACGTAAAGCGTGCCGGCCCCGTTATTTTCGGTATAGGCGAGGTGCGTCCACGTGTTGAGGCAGTTTTGGGCGGAGGTATCGCGCACCTTCCACCCGCTCGCGCGGTCCCATAGCGAGGGAACGCCTTGGGCAAGGATAACGCCCGTCCAATTCTCGTTTTCTTTGCTGCCCATATTCTTGAAAAACACGGTCTTTGTGCCGCCGACGGAGCTTACGTTCACCATGGCCGTAACCGAGAACGCGCCGTCCACGGGGCCGAGGTCAAGGCCGTATTTTCCGTCGAGCCGAAGGCCGCGCCCACGGTAGCCGTCGGCGTAGTCGGCCGCGCCGCCGCGCTCGAGGGAGCTGTTGACCAAGGTCGGGCCGTTAAGGCCGTCCTCGAAGCGCTGCGTATCCGCCGCAAAGGCCGTCGGGGCCAGCATAAGCGCCAGTGTTAAAGCCGCGAAAAACAGTCTTTTCATCATTCCTCACCTCCAAAGCTTACCTTGACGGTTTGGCCGAGGCAGCTTATCTCGTATTCGCCGGGGCCGTCGGGCGTGAAGCTGTAGCTTAAACGCCCCTCGCCGTCGGAGGCCCCGTAGCCGATAACCGTTCTTTCGCCGCGAATAACTATCACCGCCGTAACGTTCGGCTCGCACATTGCCGTGACGGTGATTTTGCCGCCCGCCGCCGAGGCGGCGACGGAGCCTCTCAGCACGACGGGCCTCACCGCGAAAACGGCGGGTTCGTCGGCCATAACTATGCGCCCGCGGCTGTTCACGGCAAGGAATTTGCCTCTTTCGTAAAGGCTTTCAAAGGTAAAGCCGCCGTCCGCTTCGCTCTGAATAAAGGTGCGCTCCGCGCGGGCTTCGTCGCTGCCGCTGTCGTCGTGGAGCAGCTTCGCCGCGCCGCGCTGATTTGTAACGTAATAGCCCATTTTGTTCACGGACTGTATGGAAACGTGGTTTTCGCCCGCGATTTTACCGGGGAGAAGCTCCCACAGGCTGTCGGTTTCGTATAGGGGGTCGCCGCCGAGGCGCAGATACCCGCCCATCGGGTAATCGTTAGGCTCGTGCGAGTTATCGAAATGGTTATGGAAAACCTCGCTCCCGTCCGCGACAAGCTTCACGGCCTCGCCGTCGAGGCCGACGCTGCTCTCCTCCATTTGCGCCACGCCGCCGTTTTCGTCGAACACAAGGCGGTCGATGCAAACGCTTCTGAGGTAGCCGCCGCCCCTCTCCTGCGCGCCCGTGTGGTAAATAAGGTAGGTTTCGCCGTTAAAATCGAGCACGGCGGGATGGTTGGTGTTGCTGCTCGCGCCCACGCCCATCACAAGGCCGCCGTATTCGTATGGCCCCCAAATGCTCTCGCTCGTGGCGTAGTTCAAATCCTCGTGCCAGTTGCCGGCAAAAAAGACGTAATAAAGCCCGCCGCGCTTGTATATCCACGGAGCCTCGGTGTATTGGCTGTTTTCGGGTATCCCGTTTATTTCAAGCTCGGTTATGTCGCCGCCGTTTATCGCGCCGTCGCCGTTTCTGTCTACGAGGCTTATCATATCCTCGTTCAGCTCGGCCATATAGAGATTGCTGTTGCCCCAGCACAAATAGCGGCGTTCAACGCCGTTTTCGTCGTTTTCAACCCATACGGTGGGGTCGATGTCGTCCCAGCCGACCTTACCGTTAGTCCAAGACGGGTCTATAAGGCGGCTGCCGCTGCGCGCGTCTGTGAACGGGCCGGTGGGGCTGTCGCTAACCGCGACGGACATACCGCTCGAATTTTTGCTGTTATAGAAATAGTACCTGCCGCCGTGCTTCACAACCTGCGCGGCCCAAGCGTCCTTGTTGCTGCCCCAGCTGAAATCGGCGGCCTTAAGCGGTATGCCCTCGTATTTCCAGTTCACGAGGTCCTTGGACGAATAGCAAAGGTAATTGGGCATATTGTAATACCCGCCGTCGCCGACGTCCTCGCCGATGTAAAGATAGACCGTGCCGTCGTCGTCGAGCAGCACGGCGGGGTCGCCGCCGTATACAAGGTCGGTGCGGACCGTTTTGCCCGTGTTTATGTCGTAATAGTCGGCCGGGCCGGTTATTTCCGGGTTCGAGGCCGAGGCCGCGCCGCAAAGCAGCGCCGCCGCCGCAAAGGCGGCAATGTACTTTTTCATTTCTCTCACTCCCTTTTTATACCTTTAATATACCAAATTGCGGCTTGGCTTCATATATGAATTTGTGATTTTAGGTATTTGATTTTGTGATATTGAAAAAATGCCCCAAAATACTTGAAATTTAATCGCGGCTGTGCTACAATAAGAACGCCGCGAAAAAGCGGCAAGCTTTGAACGAAAGAGGACGGCGCAATGAAAAACAAAGCATGGGTATCGGCGGCGATGATTTTGGCCGCGGCCTCGGGCTGGGGGCTTATCGGCCTGTTTTCGAGGCCGCTCGGAGCGGCGGGGCTGTCGTCGCTGCAAATGACGTTCGTGCGCAGCGTTATTACGGTAGTCTGCATGGGCGCGCTGCTGGCCGTTAAGGACAGGTCGCTGTTCCGCGTGGAGCCTCGCGATTTTTGGATATTCCTCGGCACGGGGCTTGTGAGCATAGTGTTCTTTAACGTGTGCTATTTCACCACGATAAGACTTGCCACGCTCTCCGCGGCGTCGATTTTGCTCTACACCGCGCCGTTTTTCGTTATGCTGATGTCGGCGGCGCTTTTTAAGGAAAAAATCACCGCGGTAAAGCTCGCCGCGCTCGCCTTGGCCTTTTGCGGCTGCGTACTCGTCAGCGGGTTCGCCTCGGGCGCGATTGAGCCGCGCGGACTGCTGACGGGCATCGGCGCGGGCTTCGGCTACGCCACGTACAGCATTTTCGGCAAGGCCGCGCTGAAAAAATACCACACCTTCACCGTGATTTTCTACACCTTCGTCGTGTCTACAATCTGCCTTGCGCCGTTCGCGCACGCGGGCGAGGCGGCGGCCGTTCTCGCGGGGAGCGGCAGGGCGCTTGCCGCCGCGCTGGGGCTGGGGCTTGTTTCCACCTTCGGGCCGTATTTGTTCTACACTGCCGGGCTCGAACACATCGAGGCGGGCAAAGCGTCGGTGCTTGCCTTCGCCGAGCCGATGGTCGCGACGCTCGTCGGGGCAGTCGTATTTAACGAACGGCTCGGGCTGAGAAGCGCGGCGGGCATCGCGCTTATTTTCGCCGCGATTGTACTTTTGAATATACCGAAGGAAAAGACGTAAATACGCGGAAATCCGCCCGAATGAGCGGATTTCCTTTTTTTATGCGCTTAATTATTCGGCGGCCTCATAGATATATATTTCGGCCACGTTGCAGTATTCGTTCGGCGTTTGGAACTTGAGGTATCGCCAGCCGCCGCCGCTCGTGAGGAAGTCGGAGGCCGCGACGCGGGTTTCGCGGCTCTGCGCGGGCTCGGAGGATATTTTGTAAAGCTCCGTCCACGCCGAGCCGTCCTTCGACACAAGGAACTCGCCGCCGTTCATGCGCCCGGCGTAGCTGTCGCGCGGGACAAAGCCGATAGCCGTTATGTCGCGCTCACCGCCCATGTCGATTTGCAGCCACGGGGTGGCCTCGACGTCCTTATTGCCGTCGAAAAACGTTGTAAAATCGCCGTCGAAGGCCTTGTCGGCCTTGGTGTTTTGGTCGTTGTTCCACGTAGCCGAGCCGTCGGTCGCCATGCCCGCAGTATCCACGCGGCGCACGGAGGCCTCGGAAACCTTTATCCAGCTGACCATCGGGCCGCCCTTGCCGTCGCTCGTCAGCTTAATGTTGAGCGTGGCCGTGCCGCCGCTGACCTCGGCCGGAGCGGTGACGACAACGGGCGCGTCCGCCTTTGTCGAGGGGATAAGCCCTGCGGCCAAGGTCTTTCCGTTCACTGTCAGGCACGACTTACGAACGGGATTCGCGCCCCACGCGCAGTACACGCCGACCTCGAAGTCGTACAGACCGTCAGGCAGCTCGAACTTATAGGTAACTCCCGGTGGGTCGGGCATATTATCCTGATCCTTCGCGTAGCGGTAGGACAGCGTTTTGGAGCAGTCGTCCGTTACGTCGCCGTATTCGTAGGGCCAAGTGTATTGGCCGGTTAGCAGGGTGGGGTACGCGTCGCTCTTAACGTATTCGTCATCGACGCCCCACGCCTTGCCGGTCATCGGGTCGGGGCCGTAAAGCTGCTCGGTGACGGAGTTGTTGACGCCGAGGCTGTCGCCCTCGGAAACGGTGGAGGTATCGCGGTCGCCGCAGTCCACAAAGTAGAGCAGGCCGCCGTCCACGGGAACGAAGTCGGTAATTTGGAACTCGTCCGCCGTCAGCCCCGCGCCGCCCGTCACGGTAAGGGTGAGCCTGCCGTCAGTCGCAGGGCCTGCCTTAAGCGTAACCGTGCCGGTTTTAACAGCTGTTTCGCTTTCGCCAAAGCGAAGCGTTCCATCGCCCTTCGCCCGAAGCTTTACGGTGTAGTAGCCGGGCTCGAGGTCGGTGAGCGTTTGGCTCAGAGAGCCGCCCTCGGCGAACAGGGCGTAATGAGCGCCCTCCTCCTGCTCGACGGTCACGTTTTCGGCCGTCCAGCCGTCGAGGCTGCCGTCGGCAAAGGAGCTGTTCTTGATATACTTATCGTCGTTCGCCTCGGGGCGGGCGAAGTTGACGCGGAAATCGGTGTTTTCGGTTATCTTATGGGTGAGAACGCCGTCCGCAAGCTCGGCGGTGACGTTTTCGCCGTTGGCGTAAACCGTGACGGCAAGCTCGTCGCTTTCGGGCTCAACCGTCAGCGTAACGCTTTCGCCGGGGGCAGCCGACGACTTATCCCAGCTGACAAGGCCGCCGCCCGTCGCCATGACGCTTATCTTGTACCGCTCGGCCGCGGCCGACGCGCCCGCCGTAGCCGGAGTAAAGGAGAAGCTGTCGAAATTCGGCGTGAGGTTCGTAAGGGTCTGATAATCGATATTTTCGGGGACGTGGTTCGTTTCGCCGCTCTTAAGCACGCCGCAGCGCACCAGCCGCCAGTTGTCGTTATAGAATTTGACGGTGTTCTCCCCCGCCTCGAGCCGCACGGGAACGGCCACGGTGCGCCAGTTGTCGTTGCTGAACGTGTTTTTGAAGTACACGCGCTCGCTTTCGCCGCCGTTCACGCTGTAGCTCGCGTAGCGGTCAACGATTTGAGCGTTGTAGCTGTGCGCGCCGAAAATTTCGCTGTTCGAGTAGCGCATTACCATTTTATAATCGCCGGCCTCCGCCACGGCGACGGGGATTTCAAGGCTGCCGCCCTCGGCGTCCGCGAGAATTTTGGCCGCGGGGCGAAGGTTTTTAACCGAGTACCAGATATACATACCGTCGTGGCCGGGTTCAATTTCCTTGGCGTATTCGCCGGCGGGCAGAGCCTCGCGCTTCACGGCGGTGAGGCGTCCCTTTTCGTCATAGTCCGCGTAGACAAGCTCCGCGTCGGCCTTGCTTTCGTAGCTCAGAAGCGTGTCGTTAAGGCCCGCCACGGTGAAATCGTCCTCGGCGTTTTCGTAAAGGCGGGCGGCCTCGAGCCCGGGCACGTAAAGTCCGCCGCTCGCGCAGCCGTTTTCGGCGGCCTCGCCGCCCGTAATAACGCCGTCCTCGGCCTCAACGGTGACGGTCGCGTCCGCGTCCGCCCTGCTCACGCGCAGATAGTCCAGCGCGGCGGGAGCATCGGTATCAATGTC
>CANRER010000012.1 GCA_947629615.1 uncultured Clostridia bacterium
CTACATAGCGACCTCCGCCCTGCTGGCGCTCGGCTGCCACCTCTGCCGCACCTGCAACACCGGCAACTGCAACTGGGGCATAGCTACCCAGCGGCCCGAGCTTGTGAAGCGCCTCAACCCCGACGTGGGCGCGCGCCGGCTGGTAAATCTTGTTACCGCTTGGCAGCGCGAAATAAAGGAAATCATGGGCGGCATGGGCGTCAACTCCATCGAGGCCCTTCGCGGCAACAGGCTTATGCTGCGCGGCGTGGGGCTCAACGAAAAGGAGCTTGAAATACTCGGCATCAAGCACGCCGGCGAATAAAAGCCATGAGTTCAGAAAGGAATGAACCGCTTTGAAGAAAGTATATGTTAATGAGGAATGGTGCCTCGGCTGCCACCTTTGCGAATATTACTGCGCCTTTGCCAACAGCGGCAAAAGGGATATGGCCTCCGCGCTGAAGGGCGTTGAGATCAATCCCCGCATCCGCGTGGAGGAGGGAGGCAGCGTGTGCTTCGCGGTAAACTGCCGCCACTGCCCCGACGCAATTTGCGTCAAAAGCTGCATAACGGGCGCGCTCAGCGTTAAGGACGGCCTTGTCGAAATCGACACCGACAAGTGCGTCGGCTGCTGCACCTGCGTTTTGGTCTGCCCCTTCGGCGCGATTATGCCGGGCGACGGCCACGCCGTGCAGAAGTGTGAGCTTTGCACGAAAAACGGCTCCGAAATGCCGAGCTGCGTTGCGCACTGTCCCAACAACGCCATCGTCTTTGAAGAAAGGTAGGGTGCGGATATGAATTACGTTATTATCGGAAACTCCGCCGCGGCCATAGGCTGCGTGGAGGGCATACGCCAAACCGACGCCGAGGGTGCGATAACCCTCATTTCGTCGGAGCCGCACCACACCTACTCCCGCCCGCTTATATCCTATCTGCTGCTGGGCCAAACCGACGAGCAGCGCATGAAGTACCGCCCCGACTCCTTCTACGCCGACAATCACGTGAACGCCCGTCTTGGCGTTTCCGTAACCCGTATCGACGCCGAGGGCAAGGCCGTGGAGCTTGAGGGCGGCGAAAGGCTCCCCTTCGACAAGCTGCTTATCGCCACCGGCTCCGCTCCTTTTATACCGCCGATGGCGGGGCTTGATAAGGTGGAGAAAAAATTCACCTTTATGGATAAGGACAGCGCTCTCGCCCTAAACCGCGCGCTAACGCCGGAGAGCCGCGTGCTGATTGTGGGCGCGGGCCTTATCGGCCTAAAGTGCGCCGAGGGCATAGCGCACATGGTCAAGAGTATTACCGTGGTCGATCTCGCCGACCGCGTGCTGCCCAGCATACTTGACGGCGAGGCCGCCGCCATTATGCAAAAGCATCTTGAGGGGCACGGCCTGCGCTTCATTCTTTCCGACAGCGTGAGCGAGTTTTCGGGCGGAAGCGCACGGCTAAACAGCGGCAAAACCGTGGACTTCGACGTGCTTGTCATCGCGGTGGGCGTTCGCCCGGCGACAGCTCTCGCCGCCGAGGCCGGCATAAACGTGAACCGAGGCATTGTCACCGACGAACGCTGCGAAACGTCGGTCAAGGGCATATACGCCGCCGGCGACTGCACCGAAAGCCTCGACGTCAGCAGCGGGCAGGCCAAAATTATGGCTCTGCTCCCCAACGCCTATATGCAGGGCGAGTGCGCAGGGCGGAACATGGCCGGCGGCGACGCGCTTTACGACAAGGCCATTCCGATGAACGCCATCGGCTTTTTCGGGCTGCACATCGTTTCGGCGGGCAGCTACGACGGTGAGGAATACGTCGAGGCCGAGGGCGGCGGCTATAAAAAGCTCGTTGTGAAGGACGGGCTGCTGAAGGGATTTATCATCATGGGCGACGTGCGCCGCGCGGGGATTTACACCTCGCTCATCAGGGAGCGAACGCCGCTCGACACAATCGACTTTGAGCTTATCAAAAAAAGCCCGCAGCTAATGGCCTTTGCCGCCGGTTCCGAGCGGCGGGGCAAGCTCAGCGGAAGGGCCTAAGGAGGAATTTCAATGCGTATATCAGCAGGAGTTATGGATTTCCGCGACCTGAACCGAGCGGTCTGCGCCAGCCCCGACACCGACATAATCATTGACGAATGTTACGGCCAGCGTTTCATCGGCGACGGCCTCAGCGGCAGGAGCATCACCATAAACGGCACTCCCGGCAACGCGCTCGGCGCCTACCTGAACGGCGCGGTTATCCGCGTCAACGGCAACGCGCAGGACGCTATGGGCGACACCATGAACGACGGGGCGATTTACGTTCACGGCAGCAGCGGCGACGCCACCGGCTACGCCATGCGCGGCGGCAAGATTTTTGTGGAGCGCAACGCGGGCTACCGCGCCGGCATACACATGAAGGCCTATAAGGATAAGGTTCCCACGCTTGTCATCGGCGGGCGCGTAGGCTCGTTCCTCGGCGAATATCAGGCCGGGGGATATATCGTGGTGCTGGGCATAGGCGAGGAGGGCAGGCTCCCTGTCAGCAACTTCCTCGCGACGGGTATGCACGGCGGCAAGATTTTCCTCCGCAGCGATACCGCCCCCGCCGACCTCCCCAACAGCGTTATGACTCACGAGGCCACCGCCGACGATAAGGCCGAGATAAGCGGCCTCGTGGCGGAATACTGCTCTGAATTTGGCGGCGATAAGGACGAAATCCTCTCCGGCAAATTCTTCGTCGTCTACCCCGACGTGTCTAACCCATATAAGGAGCTGTTCGTCGCAAACTGACGATAAAAGCAGGAAAGACCGCCTTAAGGCGGTCTTTCCTGCTTTTACGGCACTTATGCGTCGCCGTCGTCGCGGTATTTTCCCCGGCAAAGGGCCGCAATCATTTCCAATGACCATACGGGCCCCGGAATAAATTCAAGCTTTCCGTTCTTCATACAAACAATCATCTGCGGTTCACCCTCGCCTCTTTCGAGGGAATTGTCGTAAATAAAAAGCTCGTCGCATACCGCTATAAGCTCGGGAATTTGCTTCACGGAGCGGTAATAGCGGGCGCGCACCTTTTCGTGCGGAACGCCGTGTCCGCCCCGGCTTTCGCGGCTGTCCACTCTATTGACGTTTATCTCGGGGTCAACCGTCAGAACGTAAACGCACGCGACGTGATACCCCGCGAGCTTCGCTCTTTTCATAAGGTCGAGATTTCTCGGCGTTGACAGCACAGTTTCAAAAGTGAAGCTTTCGCCCTCGGCAAGCAGATGCTCCCGGGTATCCTCGGCTATCTGCGCGGCTTCCGTGGGGCCGCATCCAAGCTTACGCTGAATTTCGTCGGCATTAACATAGTATCCTATCGGGGGATATTTTGCCGTGATGGTACTTTTGCCCGAACCGTTAGGCCCGGCAAAGGCAAGAAGGACAAGGTTTTTTATTTGTAGGCTCCTTTCTGAGATTTTTACTTTTGTGAAATAGTAATCAGTTTTTTTGTTACAGGGTCCAAATAGGTGAACTCTCCCGGTATACCCTTGTTTCCCGGGTCGGCCACCGCCATTTTCACCGCGGCGTCCAAAATATTTTTATCAATTATAGGCTCTTCGACTTTCTTTTTGGGAACCGAAACACTGAATGGGAAGCCGTCATTCGCAACAAAGCGTTTCAAAAAAATGTTTATTGCCGTGCTGAGCGAAATACCTATTTCGTCGGCTATCCTCTCCGCATCGGCTTTTGTCTGATCGTCTACCCTTGTGGATACATTAGCCATAATTGCCTCCTTTCCAAAATATATGAACCTGTCTGTAACAAATTCCTTTTCCTTGTCCTAATCACGGCCTTCCTTTCTCTATGTTTGATTACATTGTAACACGCTTTTTTGTCTTTGTCAATACTTTTCTTGCAAAAATATTGATATTCAATACAAATATATTTATTTATATTGACAATAAACGCAAATACTCGCATTTTTGCGCACAAAAAAAGCTCCCGCGGGAGCTTTTTTCCATTTCGCCAATCAGTCGCGCTTATTATCCAGATGAAACTTCGCGTGGATAGCGCGGACGGCGTCCTCGGCATAGGGCTTATCAATAAGAACGCTGACCTTAATCTCGCTGGTGGAAATCATATTTATATTTATGCCCGCGTCGTAAAGGGCCTCGAACATGGTCGCGGCGACGCCGGGGTTGGAGGCCATGCCCGCACCCACGATGGACACCTTCGACACGTTCTCGTTCACGTCGATATGCTCGGCGCCTATCATGCCGCTGTTCTCCTCGAGGGTCTTTTTTGTGGCTTCGAGCTGGCTGCTCGGCACGGTGAAGCTGATGTCCTTTTTGCCGTCGCGGCCGATGGACTGAAGGATAACGTCCACATTAACCTTCTTTTTCGCCAGATGAGCGAATATCTGGAACGCCTTGCCGGGAGTATCCTCCACGCCAACAAGGGAAATTCTCGCAATATCATTGTCGCGGGCAACGCCCCTGACCAACATTTTTTCCACGCTGTTTGCCTCCTTAACTATCGTACCGGGCACTCTCTCAAGACTGGAAAGCACCTCAAGGTTTATATTGTACTTTTTCGCCATTTCCACGCTTCGGTTATGAAGCACGTTCGCCCCGAGCGACGCCAGCTCGAGCATTTCGTCGTAGGAGATGTCGTTAAGCTGAACCGCGTCGGGTACTATGCGGGGGTCGGCGGTGAACACGCCGCGCACATCGGTGTATATCTGGCACAAATCGGCCCCCAGCGCCGAGGCTACCGCCACAGCCGAGGTATCGCTGCCGCCGCGGCCGAGGGTGGTAACGTCGTCGAACTTGTTTATGCCCTGAAAGCCGGCCATAACCACGATTTTGTGCTTGTCAAGCTCGGCCTGTATGCGGTTGCCGACAATGCGCTTTATGCGCGAGTTGGAATAGTTGGAATCGGTCATCAGGCCGACCTGCCAAGCCGAAAGAGAAACCACCGGGCGGCCTATCTTTTCGATGGCCATTGCGAGAAGCGCCATAGACTGCTGTTCGCCGGTGGAGAGCAGCACGTCCATCTCGCGCTTAGACGCGCGGGGATTTATCTCC
Source organism: uncultured Clostridia bacterium (assembly GCA_947629615.1). GTDB lineage: Bacteria > Bacillota > Clostridia > UMGS1883 > UMGS1883 > JAFLUQ01. The sequence goes on from CANRER010000012.1 coordinate 5,018, forward strand.
TTCGCCTTTTCGATGAGCTCATCGGTGGTATCGCCCTGAGCCGAAACCACCACAACCACGTCGTTGTCTTTATCGTAGGTTTCCACAACGCGGTTAGCCACGTTAAAGATACGCTCGGCGTTGGCAACGCTTGTGCCGCCGAACTTCTGAACTATTAAAGCCAAGCCAAAAACCTCCAGTTACTTATTTACCGATATATTCTCATGTGTGAAACAACGCCGTCCATACCGGCAAGCCTCGCCTTCAGCGCGGTTTCGCTCATGGTATCCGTCACAAAGCCGAGGTCGCTTACGCCGCGGATAAGCTCCGCGTCGGGGAAACGCTCCGCCGCGGCCTTCTCGCCGGCGGGGGCGACGCGGACAAAAAACTGGCTTTCCGTTTCGGCGGGGTCAAAAACGGCCGAGCCGCAATCCTCCCACGAAAACTCGTCGCTGTAGCCGCCGCGCACGGCCACGTCTATAAGGTCGGCCACGACGGCGCTGGCCGTCGGCAGCTTGCCGGCCCCACGGCCCATAAACATACAGTCGCCCACCATGTTGCCCTTGACCGCGACGGCGTTGAACACGTCCTCCACTCCGGCGAGCGGGCAGGCCTTCGGCACCAGCATCGGCTCGACCGAAACCCCGGCGCGGCCGTTTTTGAACACGGCGCGGCCTATGAGCTTGACCGAGCAGCCAAGCGCCTCGGCGTAGGACACGTCCTCCACCGACACGGAGCCTATGCCCTCGGTGGGTATATCCTCGCAGCGCACCCTTTTGCCGAGGCATAGCGACGCCAAAATGGCTATCTTGCGGCAAACGTCGCGGCCCTCGACATCGGCCGAGGGGTCCTTCTCGGCGTAGCCGAGCTCCTGCGCCGTTTTGAGGGCGGTTTCAAAGGATTGGTTTTCGCGATACATTTTTGTGAGAATAAAATTCGTTGTGCCGTTTATTATCCCCGCGACGGACTCTATTTCATTAGCGGCCAAGCACCGCGCCAGAGGGCGAATAAGCGGTATTCCGCCGCCGACGCTGGCCTCGTAAAGATAGCGGCAGTTATGCTCCCGCGCGAGGGCGAAAAACTCGTGGCCGTGCTCCGCCACAAGCTCCTTGTTGCTGGTGACGACGCTTTTCCCGCGCAGCAGAGCCTCGCGGGTGTAGTCGTAGGCAAAGCGGACGCCGCCCATTGTTTCGACGACGGCCTCGACCTCGGGGTCGTTAAGTATCACAGAATAGTCCTTCACGAAAAGCCCGCTTTCCGGGTGGTCGGGGAAGTCGCGTATATCGAGTATATACTTTATTTCTATGCTTTTTCCGGCCCGCCGAGCTATGCCGCCGGCGTTTGCCTTGAGTATTTCGTAAACGCCGCTGCCGACAACTCCGTAGCCGATTATCGCTGTCTTCATCTCTCGCGGTCCTCTCCTTGCCATATTATGACCAAAAACGGTTTTATGTTATTTTACCACTTTTTCTATGGCTTGTCTACATACATTCTGCTTAATTTTTTTCTTTTTAACGCCGCAAAACTATACGGTTTGTCCTTTTTCTTCCTTTTTTTGCTCCGCGGCGCGCTCCCTTTTGCGCCCGCCCTTTTCGTTCATTCTTTCCAAGCGGCGGTTATAGGCGGCCTCGGCCTCGGGCGTACTCTCGTACGTCACCTTCACGGCCACGCGCTCGCCGCCGCTGTTCACGGCTCCGAGGCGCATGACGAATTTGCCGTGCTTCGCACATTCGCACAGCGTCACGGGCTTGCGGCGGCCCATATCCACCCAGCGGCCGCGGCTCATGCGTTCGCCGCAGACGGGGCAAAGATTGTGGTTGAAGGCGTCGCTGCAACGGAGCTTTCCGTTTTCAAGCACGTAAATATAGCGGTTCTTGGCCAGCGGGCGAAGCCCCGAGATAAGCTCGTAGTCCGAGATTTTCGGCCCCGCGTCGCCGTAGGCGGCTATGCCGGCGGGCAGGTCGAGCCGACGGCAGATGGCCGCGGTGTAGCAGGCGTCATTCAAGGCGTCGTGCCAAGGGTGTTTCTCGTCTATTTCGCAGTTAAAATACTCGAGAGCGTATTTCAGCGAGCGTTGATTGGAGCCGCCGTCGGTCTGAGCGTTAAAAATCACCTGAAGGTTATACCATTTTTTTACCCAGTCGGTGGGGAGGCCGTACATTTTAAGGCATGAAATGAGCATGGGAACGTCGTCGTAGCCCCAAGTGATAAGGCACATATCCTCACCGCACCAAGCGCGGAACTCGTCGATAACGTCGGGGAAAAAGCCCCCGCCCTCAAGCATTTTCGCGGTTATCCCTGTGAGCTTTTTCACATGAGAATTAAGCCGCTTTATAAACGCGGGGCGCACAAGACGCTTGTATGTATCCAAAAAGGACACATCTTCGCTCAGCTTTACCGCGCCGATTTCAATTATTTCGTTGCGTACTCTTTTTTTCCCCGCGGCGTCGGGCCTTGGGTAGGACTGGTTCCACTCCATGTCCAGCACAATGTAATTCATAGACGTTCCCCTTTTTTCTAACAGTATATCACACGCTTGCCGCTTAGTCAATAATTGTTTTTTGCTATCGGCGAGTTGGGGTAAATAATGGCCGCGCGGAAGCGCGATGTTCCTTGCTTCGCGAGTCGTTGCCATCTTGCCGCCCATACTTTGTGCGCTGACACGCGGGAGCGCACTGCGCTCCCCTACGGGCGGACGCGCCTTTGGCGGGGGCAGTCGTATTTAATTTATTGTCTATGTTCTTTTGTGACCAAAAGAACCAAAAGTCTCGGGGGCCTCGCGATGCCCCCGAACCCCTCAACGCGTTTAAGGGGCCTGCGGGCCCCTTAAAAATCCCCATGATGAGTGCCGTTACGGAGGCAGGTTCTTTTTTGCGCGGCGCGAATTGTTTTGCAATTTCAATTCGTAGGGAACGCCGACTCGGCGCGCCGCAGGTTATTGTTGTGTAAATGTGCGCACCAAAACCCCTCATCCGACGCTCGCTTCGCTCGCGCCACCTTCTCCCCAGGGAGAAGGCAAGACTGTGTGCGGTAATTGCACTTTTGCTATCGTCTTTGCGTAAAGTAAAAATCCGCACAGCAGCCCTTGGCTTCCCCCCTCGGGGGAAGCTGTCGGCGAAGCCGACTGATGAGGGGTTTTGTTTGCTCCCGCGCGGCGCAGAAAACCCGCCCTTTCGAGCGGGTTTTCTACATTAATTCATCAATTCATAATTTTATTATAAAGCTTAACATTACTTATACCAATCCATTAAGCCCTTGAACGGTCTGCACGTATTTTTTTACGGCCCCTATCTATGTCCGTCTATAATGTCGGTTTACTCGTCCGCTCCGCTTCTCGAATCGCAAACGCTCTGTATCGTTCCCTCTTCCTTGCAGCGTTCGTACTCCATTTTAACAAGAGTGTCGATACAATGGCGGCCCTTCTCGTCAAGCGAATGATACTTTTCAATCATGGTGACTGTCTTATCGTCCATTGGGAGCGGAGTGTCGTAATTAACAAGCTTGATGTTGAGCTCCTTGCACATTTGCACCACAGTAGTATAAGCTGTGCCGCCCACGCCGTTTTTCAGCGCGCTGGCAACCGTTGTCTGGGGAATACCCAAATGCATGGCAAAGCGGCGAACGCTGCGGTACTGCTTTTTTACTTCGTCAACTATAAGTTCCGTCAAATAATCACTGTTCATCACTGCACCCCATTCCTAATAATCTTTCAGCTTAATAATAATTTTAGCATATTCTGAAAAAATTGTCAAGAGCTTTTGTTAACTGACTGACAACAATTCTTTAACAATCCGTGAACATTTCTGCGCGGCTGTCATTTGCCCAAAGCCTCGACCACCCGCGAAAAGCCCATAAAATGCGAGGCCTTAACCAAAACGGCAAAGCCCTTATCGACGTATTTCCCAACCTCGCCGAGCAGGGCGTCTATGTCGGCGAAGTGAACGGCTCTGCCTCCGTTTTCGCGGCAGGCGCGGACCGTGCTTTCGGAAAGCGGACCGACCGCCAGCACAATATCCGTCCCCGCTTTCGCGGCGTACGCGCCGACCTCGGCGTGGAGCGACGGAGCGGCGGGGCCAAGCTCGCCCATGTCGCCAAGAATAGCCGCCGTAGGCCTGCCCGAGCTGACAAGCAGGTCTATGCCGGCCTTCATTGAGGCCGGGGCAGCGTTGTAGCAATCGTCGATAATGAGAAGGCCGTTCCGTTCGATTATGTTCACGCGGCCGCTAATGGTGGCCGCCGCCGACAGCCCGGCGGATATTTCCTCCGGCGAAAGGCCCAATTCAAGCCCCACGCCCGCCGCCGCAGCCGCCGAACCCGCGAGGTGGCGGCCCGGTATAGTGAGGCGGAAGGGTATGACGGCGCCGCCCGCGACGATGGTTCCCGCGCTGCCCTCAAGGCCGAGGTCCGTAAAGTCGGTCACGCGGATGTCGTTATCCTTGCCGAAGCCGAAAAACCGCAGATTATTCCGCTTTACTGTGCGCAGCAGCGGGTCGTCGCCGTTAAGGAAGGCGGGAGCGTTTATATCCATATACTCGAAAATCTCGCACTTGGCCTTTAGTATGCCCTGCTGCGAGCCGAGGATTTCCATGTGCGAAAAGCCGATATTCGTCATCACGCATATATCGGGGCGGGCAACGGAGCTCAACAGCCGCATTTCGCCAAAATCGCTCATGCCCATTTCTATGACGGCGGCCTCGGTTTCGGCCGTCATGGCAAGCAGCGTCAGCGGCAGACCTATCTCGTTATTGAAATTACCGAGCGTCTTATGCACATTGTATTTTTGCGCCAACACCGATGCGACAATCTCCTTGCAGGTGGTTTTGCCCACGCTGCCGGTTATGCCGACGATTTTCACGCCAAGGCTTTGGCGGTAGGCTCCGGCGATTTTCTGAAGGGCCTCCACGGTGTTTTCAACCAAAATGTGGGGAATATCAAGCTCCCTTTCGGCAAGGCACACGGCTCCCTTTTCGGCGGCGGAGGCGGCAAAGTCGTGGCCGTCCGCCCTCTCGCCCTTTATGCAGACAAAAAGCCCGTTTTCGCACGCGCTTCGGCTGTCGGTAAAGACCGAAGCAAGCGGCGCGGCGAGCTTATCCTCGGGGCCGGCGTATCTGCCGCCGCAAGCGGCGGCGGCCTCGGCAAACGTCATTTTAAGCATGGGCGGCCTCGCTTTCCCCTAGCGAAACGCGGATAAGCTCCTCGCACAGCTCGCCGTAGCTCATGCCGATTGCGGCGGCCTCCTGCGGAACAAGGCTGGTGGGCGTCATGCCGGGAAGGGTGTTGGCCTCGAGGCAGTAGGGCTTGCCGTCCTCGGTGAGAATAAAGTCCATTCTGGCGTAGCCCTTCAGCTGCAGCGCGCGGAAGGCCCGCCTTGTGGCCTCGCGCACGGCAGCCTCGTCGTCGGCGCTGAGCTCGGCGGGGCAAATATCGACAGTCTTGCCCGGCTGATATTTGTTCTTATAATCGTACCAGCCCTCGCGGGGGATAATCTCCACCGGCGGCAGAGGGCTGCCCCCGATAATGCCGCAGGTAATCTCGCGGCCCTTGATGTACTCCTCGATAAGAATTTCGTCCTCGTATCTGAACGCGCCGTCCACGGCGTTTTTGAACTCCTCCTCGGTCGAGGCTATGTAGACCCCGATGGACGAGCCGCCGCTGCAGGTCTTGACCACAAGGGGCAGCTCAAGCCCCTCGGCGGCGCAAATACCTACGTCGTCGCCTTTTTTCAGGTGAACGCTCTTAGGGGTAAGAATACCGTCGCTTAGGAAAATGTACTTTGTAAGGCTTTTATTCATCGCCACCGCGCTGCCGAGGTAGCCGCTGCCCGTATATTTTATGCCGAGCAGGTCGAAGGCCGCCTGAATACGGCCATTTTCGCCGTCGGCCCCGTGCAGGGCCATGAATACGGCGTCGGCAGCCATGCACAGCTCGATTATGTTCTTGCCGAAAATGCCCTTTCCTCCCCTTTCTGCGCGGAGGAGCTCAAGGTCGGGAACCTCCTCGCTGACGGGCGGAACGGGTATCGGGCTAACGGCGGCGGCAAAGGTTTGCTCAACGCTCCCGTTCAGCTCGCACCCCAAAAACAAATCGGCGCAAACGGCACGGTGGCCGCGCTCCACAAGGGCGTTGCGCACCATCGCCCCGGTGCTGAGGGAAACATTGCGCTCGGGGCTGAGCCCGCCGCACAAAACCACTATATTCATAAGGCACCTCCGAATTTGCTAAATCTACCATATATTATATACCAATCGCGGAAAAATGTCAATATATAGACGCGAAGCCGCGCGTTGTTAATTATATATAAATTATATTGACTTAACGGCGTTTATATTGTATAATTTATATATAAAGAAAAAAGGATTGGTGAAAATGAAAAAAGCTCTTTCTGTTCTGCTCTGCCTGCTGCTCATAGCGGCGGCCATACCCGCCGTCATGGCGGAGGACGAGGTGAAAATCATCGTCGACGGCAGTCCGCTCCAAGCGACGGACGCCAACGGCAAGGCCGTTTACCCGATTATACTGAACGGCACGACCTATCTTCCCGTCCGCGCGGTCGGGCAGGCCTTTGGCCGCGCCGTAAGCTGGGACGGCGCGACGAACACCGTATACATAGGCGAGCCTCTTGGCGCGCCCGCATATACCGAAGCCGTTAAAATCAGCATTGACGGTCGCATACTCGATCCCCGCGACGCAAACGGCAATCCCGCGCCTCCGTTTATCGAAAACGGTTCCACATATCTGCCCGTCCGCGCCGTGGGCGAGGCCTTCGGCAAAAACGTTCAGTGGGATGCCGAGGCAAACGCGGTGCTGCTTTCGGGCGGCAATACGGACTCGGCCGACGCGCTCGACGGCAGGTACTTCCGAGTTATCCAGCGGGGGACGAGCCTCCCGATGGCGGTCGAGAACGGCTCCGCCGAAAACGGCGCGAAAATCGTCGTTGATTTTTCGGTGGCGGGCAATTCGGCTCAGTGGGAATTTAATTCTCTCGGCGACGGCTATTACAGCGTTATAAACCGCGCCAGCGGCAAAAGCATCGACATACCCTCCTCCGGCACGGACGCGGGCATAGGCGTGACGCAGTACGACTCGAACGGCGGCGGCAACCAGACCGTTAAGGCCGTTCAAAACCCCGACGGCACCTATTCCTTCCAGTTCCGCCACAGCGGCCTTTTCCTCACGGCGGGCAGCCGCTATCTCACGCAGGAAAACCGAAGCGACGGCGACAGCCAAAGCTTCGCCCTTGAATTTGTCGAGGACGGGATAATGAACAAGGTGCTTACCTCTCCCGGCTTTATCGCTCTCGGCGAAAAGGGCGAGCGTCTGCGTGCCTATCTCTATTCCGACATATCCTTCAGCCATAGCGTTAAGGCCCAAGCCGCCGCGAAGCTCGAGGCCGCCGGCTATTTAAGCCTCGGCGCGGACGCGCAGCGCGCCCTGCTCGAGGAGTGCATGAGCCTTACGGCCTACAATCAGGTGTGGATAAACAACATTCCCAACGAAAGCAACGCCACATACGAGATAACCGCCATCGACTATGACCCATCCTACGACGTATGGCGCGGCACGATGAAGCCCGTATGGATACACCATGTGCGCATGACCGGCGACGTACCCGGGCAGGTGCATGAATTTATTATGGTTTCCACCGACCAAAACTCCAGCATGATAAAGGATTCGCTTAACGCCATCTCGCGCTTCCCCTATGCCATGCGCAAATACATCACCCGCATGGTTTACCGCGACGACGAGGCCAACAGCTTCAACGCGGACTACGCCAACGTATATATGCGCATACAAGGTACGCGCGACGAGGAAACCATCGCCGTGCTGCTCGCCCACGAGCTGGGCCACACCCTCGACCAAAACTGCGCCGGCAGCGAAGCGATTTGGGAACGCGCTATGGAGGCCGACGCGGTGTCGGTTTCGGGCTACGGCAACACTAACCGTACCGAGGATTTGGCCGAATATTCCCGCCTTTACCACAGCGTGAAGAAGGACCCCGCCAAGCTCGCCATTGTCGAGCGGATATATCCGAACCGCTCGCGCGAGTATCAGGCCATGCTCTATAAGAGCGACAGCGTCTATTACAGCCGCTACAAGGACAGCTTCTATCAGTCGAGCGGGCTTATCACCGAGGGCGTCAAGGCGAAGCCGATAAAGTGCGGCGATTTGTTCCTGACCGTAACGGACAACGCCGCCGGGAGCGCGGTCAAGACCTTCCCCACCGCGAACGGCCTTAACTCACAATGGAGGCTTTACCCCACGAGCGACGGCTATTACGTGGCCTTCAACGAGGCCAGCGGACTCTGTCTGAACGTTTCGGGCAACAGCACAGATGACGGTAAGGGCGTTATCCAGTGGAACGGCGGCAGCGGCGACAACGAGAAGATGACAAAAATCGACAACGGAAACGGCTCCTTTAAGCTCCGTTTCAAGCACAGCGGCCTGTACCTGACCGTCAGCGGCAACGACGTGGTGCAGAGCGCCTCCGGCAGCGATTGGACGTATTAAAACGCATAAAGCGCAGAAAATCCGCTCGTAATGAGCGGATTTTCTCTTTGAAGATATTATACTAATCCTCGATAAAAAAGTGACATTCGCGGGCGGTCTTTTTCGCGCCATACTTTGTCAGGCGTCTTGGCAATACGCCAGTATTCCCTGCGGCGCCTTCCTCGTCTGGCACAAAAAATCCTCGTCGCTCGGTGTCTGATTTTAATTAAGGATTAGTATTAGTAGCCTCTTTTTTCCCTTATTTCGTCATACGGAACAGGCATGGGATAATTGCCGGTAAAGCACGCGTCGCAGAAATCCGCGTCGGCCCCGGCAAGCATCTCGCCGAGAGCCTCGACCGGCAAAAAGCCCAGCGAATCGGCGTTTATAACGGAGCGAACCTCCTCGGCGGTTTTCCGCCACGACACCAAAAGCTCTTGGCTCGGCACGTCGGTGCCAAAGTAGCAGGGGTAAAGGAAGGGCGGCGAGGACACCCTCATGTGTACCTCCCGCGCTCCGGCGGCCTTCATCATGTTGACTATCCGCTTGCAGGTGGTGCCGCGGACGATGGAGTCGTCAATCATGACGACCCTTTTGCCTTTAACTATGTCTTGCAGTGGGTTCAGCTTCAGCCGAACGCTGCGCTCGCGCATTTCCTGCCCCGGCTGAATAAACGTCCGTCCTATATAGCGGTTGCGCACGAGGCCGTGCTCCAGCGGTATGCCCGAGGCCTCACTGAAGCCGATAGCCGCGTCCACCCCGCTGTCGGGTACGCCGACGACCACGTCGGCCTCGGCGGGGCAGTATTTCGCCAGCAGGCGGCCGGCGTTCTTTCTCGCCTCATACACGCTCAGGCCCGCGATAACGCTGTCGGGCCGCGCGATATAGATATACTCAAAGGCGCACATTTTGGGCCGCCGCCTCACGCAGTTGTTCTTATACGACACAAGGCCCCGCTCACGGTCGCACAGCACCACCTCGCCCGGCTCCACGTCGCGGACAAATTCCGCGCCTACGGCGTCGAGAGCGCAGGTTTCGCTGGCGAACACCCACGAATTGCCTATTTTGCCGATGGAAAGCGGGCGAAAGCCGTAAACGTCCCTCGCGGCGATGAGCTTTCGCGGGCTCATCACGAGCAGCGAATACGCGCCGTGTATCTTCGGTATGCTTCTGACGACGGCCTCCTCGATACTGCCGCAGTTTATGCGCTCCCCGGCTATAACGTAGGCTATAGCCTCGGAGTCGATTGTCGTTTGAAAAATCAAGCCGCGCTTTTCAAAATCGTCACGGAGCTGCGCCCCGTTCGTCAAGTTGCCATTATGCGCAATAGCCAGCGTACCCTTGGCGTATTTTGTCACAAGGGGCTGGGCGTTTTCGCGCCGGCTTTCTCCTGTGGTGGAGTAACGCACGTGTCCGATGGCCATCTCCCCTTTGAGAAGCCCCAGCACGTCGCCGGTGAACACCTCGTTCACCAAACCCATATTTTTGAAGTGCTTAATATCCCTGTTCATGCTGACGGCTATGCCGCAGCTCTCCTGCCCCCTGTGCTGGAGGGAAAACAGGCCGTAATACGTAAGCTGCGCGCAGTCAAGACCGTCGTTGTCAAAGATACCGAAAACGCCGCACTCCTCACCGGGTTTACCGCAGTTATACATCCGCTCTTTACTCTCTTACAGGCCCAGACGCTTGAATACCTCGGCGTAAGCGCCCTCGACGTTGCCCATATCCCTGCGGAAGCGGTCTTTATCAAGCTTTTCGTTGGTATCCGCGTCCCAAAGGCGGCAGGTATCGGGCGAGATTTCGTCGGCAAGGATTATTTGGCCGTGATAACGGCCAAACTCTATCTTGAAGTCGATAAGCTTTATGTTGAGCTCCTTAAAGAACTCGCACAAAGCGTCGTTCACCTTAAAGGTCAGATCGGTTATAGCGGCAAGCTCCTCCTTAGTAGCGAGGCCGAGCGCGTATATCTGATAATCATTTATCATCGGGTCGCCGAGGTCGTCGTTCTTATAGCAGAATTCAAGCGTGGGCGAAAGCAGGGCCGTACCCTCTTCAACGCCGAAGCGCTTGGAAAAGCTGCCTGCGGCGACGTTGCGGACGATGACCTCGAGGGGAACTATCTCCACCCTTTTAACCACGGTTTCGCGGTCGCTTATCTCCTCCACGAAATGGGTGGGGATACCCTTTTTTTCGAGCATCTTAAAAATGAGGTTCGTCATGCGGTTGTTCACAACGCCCTTGTTCTCGATGCTGCCCTTTTTAAGTCCGTTAAAGGCGGTGGCGTCGTCCTTGTAGTCAACGATGAGCTGATCCTCGTTGTCCGTCAGGAACACCTTTTTCGCCTTGCCCTCGTAGAGCATTTCCTTCTTCATAGTACTGACCTCCAAATATATTTTAGTTAAATTACATACTTTTCCAGTTCGGCCTTCAGGCGCGGCAAATCCTCGGAAATCGTATCCCATACAATACTGAGATCCACCCCGTCGTAGCCGTGAACGATGCGGTTTCTCATGCCGTATATCTGCTTCCACGGTATGCCGGTAAGACGGCTTTTTGTTTCCTCGCCGAGCGACGTTTTAGCAAGCTCGCCAAGCTGCATAAGGTTGAACACGCAGGCCTCGACGCGCATACTGCTTTCCTCAAACTCCTCAAGCGAGGCGCAGTCTTGGCAGTACTCAAGAACCGCCGAAACATGACGATAAAGCTTTTCCAACACGCGGCGGTCATCCATATATTACCACCCCTGTGCTTTTGATTTCCCTGTCCACAGCCGACCCCGGCCTTATCTGCGACACGTCGAGCAAATCCACCGGCCTGTCAAGAGCGTTGGCAACGTCCTCAAGGAGGCCGTAAAAGGCAAGACCTCGCAGCCCGCTGTCAACAACGATGTCCACATCGCTCATCGGGCGGGCGGTACCCTTTGCGTGCGAGCCGAAAAGCACGGCCTTGCGCACATTATGGGCCATGAACACCGGGCTTAGGGCGCTTTTTATCTGATTGAGCGTGTACGCGGCGTCACTCATACGTTCACCTTCATTTACTTACAGAATACGGCCTTTATCCTTTCGATAGCCTCGCGGGTATTTTCGGCGCTGCCGAAGCCGGTCAGGCGGAAATAGCCCTCGCCGCTCGGGCCGAAGCCGCTGCCGGGCGTGCCGACAACGTTGGCCTTTGTGAGCAGCTCGTCGAAGAACTCCCAGCTTGTCATGCCGTCGGGGGTTTTAAGCCACACATAGGGCGAATTTACCCCGCCGCTGACGCTGAAGCCCGCGGCGGCAAGCTCGTTTTTGATGAGGCGGGCGTTATTTTGGTAGTACGCGACAAGAGCCTTGGTCTGCTCCCTGCCCTCGGGGGTGTATACGGCCTCCGCGCCGCGCTGGACAATATAAGGCACGCCGTTGAACTTGGTGGTATGGCGGCGGTTCCACAGCGACTTCACGCTCGCCCCGCCAAGCTTAAGCTCGTCGGGAATGACGGTGAAGGCGCAGCGGGTGCCGGTAAAGCCCGCGTTTTTGCTGAACGAACGGAACTCTATCGCGCAGCGCTTCGCGTCCTCTATCTCGAAAATGCTGTGCGGCACGTCGTCCTCGGTTATATAGGCCTCATAGGCGGCGTCAAAGAAGATGACGGAGCCGTTTTCGAGGGCGTAACCGACCCATTTTTTAAGCTCGGCCTTGGTGGCCGCCGCGCCGGAGGGGTTGTTGGGAAAGCAAAGGTAGATTATGTCGGGCCGACGCTCGGGAAGCTTCGGCAGAAAGCCGTTTTCCTCGAGGCAGGGCATATAGACGATGTTCGTCCACATACCTGTCTTTTCGTCGTAATCGCCGGCGCGCCCCGCCATAGCGTTGGTATCGACATAAACGGGATAAACCGGGTCGCAGACGGCGACGACGTTATCGGTCGAGAATATGTCGCCGATGTTGCCGCTGTCGCTTTTCGCGCCGTCGGAAACGAAAATCTCGTCGGGAGAAATATCCACGCCCCTCGCTTTGTAGTCGTTCTCTGCGATGGCGTTCCTCAAAAAGTCGTAGCCCTGCTCGGGGCCGTAGCCGCGGAAGGTTTCCTTGGCGGCCATTTCGTCCACGGCCTTATGCATGGCCGAGATGACGGCGGCCGGCAGCGGGAGCGTAACGTCGCCTATGCCGAGGCTTATCACGTTCGCGCCGGGGTTGGCGTCCTTATACTCCTTCACCTTGCGGGCGATGGCGCTGAAAAGGTAGCTGCCGGGCAGCTTCAGGTAGTTTTCGTTAATCTTAACCATAATAAGCTCCTTATTTATAGTCTATTTCCGCGGTGAAAACCGTCGTGGCGGAGCCGGTCATAAAGACGTGATTT
>CANRER010000013.1 GCA_947629615.1 uncultured Clostridia bacterium
CGCGCTTAGTCAACCCCGATTTTATCCCTGTTGAAAAGATTTTTTTAATTTTTTTTGATAAATCTCAAAAAAAGTCTTGCAATTTGGAAAGAAATCTGTTAAAATACATGGTGCATTATCGAAAGGGAGGTAATAGCTATGGCAAAATGTGATGTTTGCGGAAAGGGCGTGACCTTCGGAATTAAGGTTTCCCATTCCCACAGACGCGCTAACCGTGCATGGAAGCCCAACGTAAGAACAGTTAAGGCTCTTGTGAACGGCACACCCAAAACAATTCATGTTTGCTCGCGCTGCCTTCGCAGCAACAAGGTAGTCAGAGCCGTCTGACCCGAGAACGGATTTGTTTGCAAGCGGCGCCCCGACGGGCGCCTTTTTGCGCTATTGCAAATCGGATAAAAATTATGAAAAAGGCGGCGAAGCCATGCTTCACCGCCTTTTTTGCGCCATTTTTACTTGTTGGCGAGCGTCTGCTCGTAGGACTTGATCATGTTCTTGACCATCTGGCCGCCAACGCTGCCGGCCTCGCGGCTGGTAAGGTTGCCGTTGTAGCCCTGCTGAAGGTTCACGCCGACCTCGCCGGCGGCCTCCATCTTAAAGCGGTTCATAGCCTCCTTGGCTTCGGGAACCATCTGTCTGTTTCTGCTCATTTTTAATTTCTCCTTCAAAATGTTTCGTTTTCAATATTCAAAAGCACCTCGTGGGTACGAATGTATTTTGCGCAGAAAACAGCGTTATAATCAGACAATTCATGCCATGAAATCCTTTTTGTCCTTGAAAAATTCCTCTATTCTCCCTTTCAGGTAAAAATTTTCTTCCTTCTCCAAATACGGGTCGTCCTTAAGTATACGCGCGGCGGCCGCGCCGCTTTCCTTCAAAACGTCCATATCCGTGGCGAGGCTGGCGATTTTCAGCTCGGGCAGGCCGTGCTGACGGCTGCCGAAAAACTCGCCCGGGCCGCGCAGCTCAAGGTCCTTTTCGGCGATTTTAAGGCCGTCGCCGCTTTGTACCATAATTTTCATTCGTTCGAGCGTAGCCTCGGACAAATTCCCCGCGAACAGCACGCAATAGCTCTTATGCCCGCCCCTGCCCACGCGGCCCCGCAGCTGATGGAGCTGGCTCAGGCCGAAGCGTTCGGCGTTCTCGATTATCATCATTGTGGCGTTCGGCACGTTCACGCCCACCTCGATTACGGTGGTTGAAACCAGCACGGATATTTTCCCCGCCGCGAAGTCCGCCATAACGGCGTCCTTTTCGGCGTTTTTCATGCGCCCGTGCAGCAAGCCGACGCTTATCCCCGGCAAAGCCGAGCGCAGCGCCTCGGCGCGGCTGACGGCGGCCTTCACGTCCGCCGAGGGGCCGTCCTCTATGGCGGAGCAGACCACGTAGGCCTGACGGCCCTTGGCGGCCTCGCGCGCGATAAAGGCGTTTATCCTCTCCCTCATGCCTTCGTCCACGCAGAAGGTATCTATCCTTTGTCGCCCCGGCGGCAGCTCGTCCACCGACGAAACGTCCATATCGCCGTACATCACGAGCGCAAGCGACCTCGGTATGGGCGTGGCCGTCATCGCCAGCACATGGGGCTCTTCGCCCTTGGCCGAGAGCGTGCCGCGCTGGCGCACACCGAAGCGGTGCTGCTCGTCGGTGACGGCGAGGGCGAGATTTCGGAACCTCACGCCCTCCTGAATTATGGCGTGGGTGCCGAAAAGAACCTTTATCTCTCCGCTTAACAGGGCTTCGCTTATTTCGGCCTTGCGCTTTTTCGTGAGGCTGCCGGTTATCAGGCGGCAGGGTATGCCGAGTCTTGCGAACAGGGGCGCAAGCCCCTCGCAGTGCTGAGCGGCGAGGATTTCAGTGGGGGCCATCATCGCGGCCTGACAGCCGTTTTTGACGGCCAAATACATGGCCGCTGCGGCGATGACGGTCTTGCCGCAGCCCACGTCGCCCTGCACGAGCCTGCTCATGGGGCGGCCCGAGCCGAGATCCTCCGCAATCTCGCCCAGCACGCGCCTCTGCGCGCCGGTCAGCGCGTAGGGCAAAAGCCCCGTAAAGGGCGAAAAGTCCAAGTCGGCGAACACGTGCGGCGAGGCGACTCGGTTCATCAGCTTGCGGCCCCGCAGGGCCGTCTGCAAAATGAAAAACTCCTCGAAAACAAGGCGGCGGCGGGCTATTTCGGCATTTTCCATGTCGCGGGGAAAGTGTATTTCGCGAATGGCGAAGGCCAGCGAGCAGAGGTTGTATTCCCGGCGCAGCGAGGGGGGCAGCGTTTCGGGCAGAGCATCGCCCGCAAGCTCCAGCGCGGCGAGCGCGGCGCGGCGAATGACCCGCTGGCTGAGCCCCGCCGTGGAGTGATAGACCGGCACGACGCTCTTGTTGAACAGCTCGCGGCCCGCCGGCTCAAATTCGGGATTCGTCAGCTCGAGCCTGCCCGAGGAAGCCGACACCTTGCCGTAGAAGGTGTAGTCGCGCCCCTTGATAAGCATATTTTTAATGAAGCGGTTATTGAAAAAGACCACGGGCAAAAAGCCGCTCTCGTCGCGGAGAGTGGCGTGATAGACGGTTTGGCCGTTCCTTGTGGGGCGGCCCTCGACGGGGGTGAACACGTTCGCTGTGACGCAGACGGTTTCACCGTCGCGCAGGTCGGCTATTTTCTTTTCGGCCCGCCTGTCCTCAAGCCGCACGGGGAAAAACGTCAAAAGATCCCACACTGTGCAAACGCCGAGGCGGCGGAATTTTTTCTCGGTCGCCTCGCCGACGCCCTTAATGGCGCCAAGAGGCGAGGAAAGGGAAATCGACACGGCTGGTTTCTCCTTTTCGCGGCGGGCTATTTCCCGCTTTTATCGGCTCGGCGGCGTTCAAACGCCCGCGCCGCGGCAAGACCGACGGCCAGCCCAAACGCCGAGGCCGCAACGGGGATAAGCATATACTCCCTGCCCGTCGCGCCGAAAACCATCAGCGGCATGGCAAGGCTGCCCGCCCCGGCGAGGAAGGTGCACATAAGGCCGTAGAGCACGCCCGAAAGCCCCGACAAAAACGAGGCCGCGAGCGATACCAGCGGAAAAACGACAATGTAGGCGATGACCGCGTAGCCCAGCTCGTCGCCGGTTATGGGGAAAATTTTCGGCCACAGCACAAGCGCGGCCATTGTCACGAACATGACGATGTAGCTGAATACCGCCTTTTTCACGGGTATAGCCTCCTTTTATAAAATCGTCGGGCGGCCCGGCGGCCGCCCTTCGTTTATTCGACAGATACGATATAATAGTAAACCGGCTGCCC
The DNA here is from genome assembly GCA_947629615.1 of uncultured Clostridia bacterium. Classification (GTDB taxonomy): domain Bacteria; phylum Bacillota; class Clostridia; order UMGS1883; family UMGS1883; genus JAFLUQ01. The sequence goes on from CANRER010000013.1 coordinate 3,277, forward strand.
GCCGTCGTAAAGCAGCACGTCGGCGTCGGGGAAGGCCTCCTCCACCTCGGCGGCGAGGGCTTCGGCCTCGCTTTTGTCAACGTCCGCGCCGTAATACAGGGCTATGACCTCGCTGTCCTCGTCGGCCATGCCGTTTATCAGCTCGGCGGCGGTTTCGCGCAGGCTCTCGCCCACGGAGGCTATCTCGCCGCCCGCGAGCCCCAGATAGTTGCCCTTTGAAATGTCCTTGCCGCCTATGCTTGTATCGCGCACGGCGAAGGTGACGCTGCCGCTTTTGACGGAGCCGACGGCCTCCTTCATCAGCTCGCAGAGCCGCTCGGGCGAGGCCGACGGGTCGTAGGCCATGGCCGCGGCCAGCCCCTCGGGTATGGAGCGGGAGGGTACGACGAAAATGTTCCTGTCCGTCAGGTAACGCGCCTGCTCGGCGGAGAGGATTATATTCTTGTTATTCGGCAGTATTATCACGTTTTTGGCGTTTGTAGCGTTCGCGGCGGCAAGAATGTCCTCGGTGGAGGGATTCATGGTCTGGCCGCCCTCGATTATGCCGCTGACGCCGAGGTCGGCAAAGGTTTTGGCAAGGCCCTCGCCCGCCGCCACCGCCACGATGGCCAGCTCACTTTCGGGAACCTCGGGCGCAAGCTCCGCCGCGGCTTCGGCGTCGCCGCCCGCCTCGGCGGGCTGAGCGCCGCCCACAAGGCTGCTGTGCTGGCGCTTCATATTATCTATCTTCACGCTGACAAGCTCGCCTAACTGAACGGCCTGTTCAAGCACATACCCGGGGTTGTTTGTGTGGATATGTACTTTTACAATCTCGTCCTCGTCAATGACGAGCATACAGTCGCCCCTGCCCTCGATGGAGCCGCGAAACGCGTCCGCCGAGGCCTTCGGGTCGTACTTTTCGACAATAAATTCGGTGCAGTAGGCAAACTTAATGTCCTCCGTCTTAATGGACTGCTGCGGAGCTTCGGCCCGCGCGGCCTTGCCCGAGCCCATTTCCTTAAGTTCTACCGGGCGGCCGTCCAGCGCGGACTTAAAGCCCTCGAGCACGAACATCAGCCCCTGCCCGCCGGCGTCCACCACGTTGGCCTGCTGAAGCTGCGGCAGCATTTGGGTGGTTTTGGCGAGGGTGCTTTCGCCCTGCTCGGTAACGGCCTTGAAAAAGCCTTCGAAGTCCTCGCCCTCAAACTCCTCGGCGGCTTGGGCGCACCTTTTGATAACGGTGAGAATAGTGCCCTCGGTGGGCTTCATCACCGCGCTGTAGGCCGTGTCGCACCCAAGGCGGAGCGCGGCGGCGAAATCCTTCACTCCGGCGGCTTCAAGGCCCTTAAGGCCCTTGCTCACTCCCCTGAATATCTGCGAGAGTATAACGCCGGAATTGCCCCGCGCACCCCGAAGCGTGGCCTTGGCCACGGCGGAGGCCGCGTCGGACACGGCGGCGTATTCGTTTTGGTTAATTTCCTTGGCGGCGTTCATAAAGGTGAGGCCCATATTCGTGCCGGTGTCGCCGTCCGGCACGGGGAACACGTTAAGTGCGTCCACGGCGTCCTTATTGTCGCAAAGCATATTCGCGGCGGAAAGCACCATGTTTTTGAACAGAGCCGCGTCAATTCGATCAGTCATGGGAACCTCCTCCTTAATCATTGGCAACTCTGACGCTTTCCACAAACACGCTTACCTCGCCGACCTGAAGGCCGGTTATGCTTGTTATCTGGTATCTTACGTTATGGATTATGCTTTCACAGATAGCGTTTATGTTCACCCCGTACTGCACGATTATGTGCAGGTCGATATTAATGGCTCCGGCCTCGTCGAAGCCGACCTGTATCCCCTTGCTTATGTTCCCGGCCTTGAGAAGGTTCACGATGCCGTCCTTCGTGTTTTTGAAGGCCATGCCCACCACTCCGTAGCACTTTGTGGCCACGCTGCCGGCAATCGCGGAGATCACGCTGCCGCTTATGGTTATGCTGCCCAGCTCGTTTTCAAAAATACCGGCCATAATTCCGCCTCCGTTTCAAAAAATTTGTTCCTTATAAAAATATTATAACCCAAAACCGACCGCATTGTCAATATATTATTTATTTTCCAAAATAATTTTCGTTCGCCGCGAAAAAAATTGTTTTATTTTCGGCCTTTCTCTGCCTATGGGGGTTGTTTTTTTATGAGCCGAAGCGCGAACAAAAGCCCCCTTCGCGACATAGTATAATCCATAAGGAGGTTTTTTACGATGCTTTTATCAGTTCTTTTGAGCTGCCTCGGCGGCTTTTTTATGACGGGCCAGCTTCAGCTCAGCCGCGAGGAGGAGGAACGGTATGTGGCGCTGATGGCCGAGGGCGACCGCGCCGCGAGGAACGTGCTAATCGAGCATAATCTCAGGCTGGTGGCCCACATCGTGAAAAAATACACCGACCTTTCGGACGGCGACGACCTTATCTCCGTCGGCACGATAGGGCTGATAAAGGGCATAAGCTCCTTCGACCCTTCCAAAAGCCGCAAGCTTTCGACATATATTTCCCGCTGCATCGAAAACGAGATACTTATGTGCCTGCGCAAGGAGAAAAAATATCAGGGGCAGGCCTCCCTTCAGGAGCCCATAGGCTTCGACGCCGACGGCAACGAGATAAGCCTTATCGACGTGCTTCAGGCCGACAACGAGGATATATGCGAGCAGATAGACCGCGAAAACCTTATAACGAAAATGCTCCGCAGGCTTAAAACCCTGCTCACCGACCGCGAGCGGCAGATAATCTGTCTTCGCTACGGGCTGGGCGGGGCCGCCCCGCTGACTCAGCGCGAGGTCGCCGCGAAGCTCGGTATCAGCCGCTCGTATGTGTCGAGAATAGAAAAAAAAGCCCTCTGCCGCCTGCGCGAGGGAGAGTAAAACGCCAAAAGGGCCGTAAAAAACACGCGCGGATCGGCGTCGAAGCAAGCTCTGTATTGCTTGCTTCGACGCCGTTTGTTCTGCGCGATTTTTGCGGTCGGCCCCGAATGACCGACGCTATGAACAATAAAAATAATTACAGTTCAAGCAGCCCTTTTAGCACGGCTTCAAATCTTGGCTCGCATTTCAAGCCGTCATAGCGCGGCATATCGAGCTGCTCCGCCATTCTTTGGCCGAGGGGCCTCGGGTCGGCGGTTTCATTCCTTTTATCATCTCTTACTCCCCTGACCGCCGGCGAGGTATGGACTATCGGGTCGGGCAGGGACTCAAACCGCCTCATATAGCATAACGCCTTTTCAAGCAGGGCCAACGCCCGCTCGTTTTCGCCGCGCCTCAAATAAATCGGGGCAATGTCGCAGATATAGTATCCCGCCAAACGATTGAACCACTGCCCGTAGTCGCCCTCGCCGAAAACCAGCTCTACAATTTTTTCGCATAGCTCCAGACATGCCAGCTTTTCGCCGTCGTCCTCCGCGTGCCTTGAAAGGCGCCACAGCTCCTGAACAAGGTCGTTCGTGCAGGTAAATATCCGTCCGCGCATATAGTCGAGCCTTTCCTCGCCGTCAAGGGCCCAGTAGAGATACCTTTCCCGAGATGTGTCCTCGTCGGGCAGGGAATTGATTATAGCCCGCCCCTTTTCCTTGTCGCCGATCTCGCAGTAGAAGAAGCCCAGCCGCGACTTGGCGCAGAGGCGTATCTTGTCGTCGGTGCAGCCGTCAAGTATTCTTTCGGCGAGGGAAATTATCTCGTCGCGGTTCCTCGCGTCGTTTTCCTTGCCGTTTGGAACGGCGTCGTCGCCCGCCGCGAAAAGGGCGTACATCAGCTTATCCATAAGCTCGTAGCTGTTGGGAAATTCCTTCAGTCCGGCTCTGGCAACGCGAATGCAGTCCTCGATTTTTCCCGCGAATATGAAATCCTGATATTCGGCAAGGAGTCCTTCAAGCCGCTCTTTCCGCCGGCCCTCGTCGGCCCCGAGGAGCTGCTCTATGGAAACCTTGAAATAGTCCGCCATAGCGGGCAGGAGCGAAATGTCGGGGCAGGCCTCGCCGGTTTCCCAGCGGGACACGGCCTGAGGCGATACGCCGAAAAGCTCCGCCGCCTGCTGCTGAGTGAGATTTCTGCCCTTGCGCAGACCGCGGAAAACCTCGTCAAAATAAAGTTTCATATTTATGACCTCCATTATGTGATTAAGCCGGCTTTAATTCAATTATATCATTCGCGGGGGAAATGTCAATAAACCGCAAATTGAGAAAAAATCAATTAATGCGGGAATATGAAAACGGCTATTCCCAAAAAGTATGAGTAGCAGCGAGTCGCATTCCGTTTTTTTGCATAAAAATCGGAACAAGCGATGCGACGCTTGCTCCGACGCCATTCTGCTCGATTTTTCGGCCGAACCCGTGTTTCTACACTGCAGAGCGAGTTTTTGCATTGTCTTTTATATGGCTTTAGCCTTTCGCCCGCAGAAGCTCGTTCAGCACGCCGCCGATGTCCGCGTCAATACAAACCGACCGCCCGGCAATTTCCTCGGGGCAGACGGCCTCGCCGTAATTGACGCAGGCGTATAATGCCGTCTTATTCCGCGCGGTCATGCGCCAAAACGGATACTTGACAATTCCAGGGGTATTGTAGCCGACGCCAAGCTCCAAAAACAAAATCCTACCGCTCCCCCGCGTACGCAAAAAATCCTCGTACCGCCGCGCCGCCTCGTGCCAGCCGTCGTCCTCCGCGAAGCGGTCGTCGGAGCGGAGATTCATTGTCATCGGCTTGCCGCAGTATGGGCAGACGGGCAGCAGCTCGGCGGGGATTTTCATATCCCTTTGCCGTTCCGCCATCTGTCTGATTGTATCCTCGTTATCAAAGGTTTCTTGGCGGCACGGGTCGGGGCATTGGAACAGCCCATAATCGCCCTGAGTGTAGAAAAGCCGTTTTTTGTCAAACCCCGCCCTTTGAAAGCAGTGGTCCACGTTGGTGGTGATAACAAAGTAGTCTTTGTCCTTTACCAAAGTCAAAAGGTCGTCATATACCGGCTTCGGCGGACTCATGTAACGGTTGATGAGAATATAGCGGCTCCAATAGGCCCAAAACTCCTCCGGCGTGGGGTACGGATAAAAGCCGCCGGAATACATATCCCGAAAGCCGTATTTATCGGCAAAGTCGGAAAAATATTTTTCAAACCGCTCCCCGGAATAGGTGAACCCCGCCGACGCGGACAGCCCCGCGCCCGCGCCGATTACAACCGCTTCGGCGGCGTCGAGCGCGCCCTTAAGACGCTTAATGCTTTCCGAGCAGGCTTTGGTAGATTTTGTAATCGATTTCGCTGAACACATTGAAAATCACCTCCGTATCGCCCTTGTGCCGCCGCACCGTATCAACGGCGATTTTCGCGGCCTCCTCGCGCGGGAAACGGAACTCGCCCGTCGAGATACAGCAGAACGCCACGCTCCCGATTTCGTTTCGCCGCGCCAGCTCCAAGCAGGAGCGGTAGCAGGACGCAAGCAGCATTTTATCCGTTTCCGTCAACGCGCCGCGCACAATCGGGCCGACGGTGTGCAAAATATAATCGCAGGGCAGATTGAAGGCCGGGGTGAGCTTGGCCTGCCCGGGCGGCTCCTCATGCCCCTGCTTTTCCATGATTTGGCCGCAAGCCAGTCGGAGCCGCACCCCGGCGTAGGTGTGTATCGCGTTGTCGATACAGCCGTGGCAAGGCGCGTAACAGCCCGTCATTCCGCTGTTCGCGGCGTTCACGATTGCTCCGCATTTGAGCGTGGTAATATCGCCCCGCCACAGATAAATTCCGTCGGCAACGGGAGTTAAATCCGCGATGTCGGTAACGCCATTTCGCGCGGTTTCCTCCCGCAGATATTCGTCCTGCACCGCGAGAAAATCCTCGCCGATGGGCCTCGGAGGGCGGACGTTCATCAGCGAGCGGAGCAGCCGCCTTTGCCCCGCCTCGTCGGAGGGAATTTGTAAGCCCCGATGCCGAGGCTCCTCCCGCAGGAGAAAGCGTATCAAAAATATCCGTCGCTGCGCTTGTGTCATTCTCTCACCGCCGTTTTGTGTTTCTTATGCCGCCCGATGGCGGGTAAAAGCCACAGCCTCGACGCTCCGCGCGATTATTACGCCATAACCGCGTCGTTCGCCGTGTATTCTTCAAGCGAATTGGATTTCACCTGAACGCACAGGTACTTAATCGGGCAGTCGTCGGCCGCGAAAAGCTGTCTTTTGGCTTCGGGCGATACGCGAAGAAAATCGTTGGCCTCAAGGGCGACCTTTTCGCCGTCAATCTCCATGCAGCCCTTGCCCTCGAGGATTATATAAATTTCCTCGTTTTGCTTATGCGCGTGAACAAACGGCACGCCCGCGCCCGCGGGCATGAAATTTACGCTTACCTCCGCGCCTGTAAGGCCGAGAGTGTCGTGCAGCTCCACTCTGTCCGTACCGCTTACGCTTACCTTGCTGTAGTTTTTCATTATAAAGACCTCCAAAAATAATATATAGTTGTAATCATTCCGATTACAACTATATATTAGCACGATTTTGTTGTAATGTCAATAGTTACAACAAAAAAATCCGGAATTTTTTTACATCAAGATATTTAACCGTTCAATCAAATCGGCGAGGGTCACGCCTTTAAGCTCCTTTTCCAGCGCGGCCTGCGCGTCCGCAAGGTGCGAATCCAGCGCCGCGTGAATATTTTTCCCCACCGGGCATTTCGGATTAGGGTTTTCGTGAAAATTAAACAGGTTTCCGTCCACGCAGTCAACCGCGGCGTAAATATCGTAAAGAGTAATATCGCCCGCGTCCTTTAAGGGCTTCGCGCCGCCGCTTCCGGCTTTGACGTCGATTATTCCCGCCGCTTTCAGGCTCGAAAGCGTGCGCCGTATCACAACGGGATTTACGTTTACGCTCGACGCAATAAAATCCGACGTCATTTTATACTCTTTCCCGAGAACATAAATCGCAAGCAGCGTATGAACCGCCACGGTAAATCTTGACGTAATTTTCATCTTTAACACCTCTTTGGTTATATTATATATTATTTTTGTTGTAATGTCAACGATTACATCTCGGATTTTGTCGGCTGCCCGCCCCTTACGCGAAATGACCTCGGCTTTGATACAAGGCCGAGGTCATTTTTCATAAAAGCATGTAATATTCATGCCGCCTCATATAGCTCGCGGAGGCGCAAGGTCATTCGGGGAGTTTTTTGCTCACCCTATAAAATTTCACCCCGACGGCGGGAGAGGCCTCGGCGGCGTCGCGAAAAACGGCGGCAAGCGCGCCGTCAACGTCCGTCGGAAGGTAAAACCGCACAGGCTCGGATAGCTCCGTCAAAACGTCGTAAAGGGCGTCCAGATTGCGGCCGAAATAAGCCGGAAGGGCAAGCCTTTCGCCGAGAAAGTCGTAAAGCGCATCTCGGCTGGCGAGTTCGCCCTTCCCCACAAAAATTTTTTTCATGGCTGTTCTCCTTTAATAAAGCTGCTCAAAGCTGTTGTAGTGGTCGTCGGTATAATAAACGGCTCCGCCGTCCGAATAAACTATCCTTTCGCCGCTTCGGAAGCCGCCGGAATAGTTTATGTCACATTCGCGGTACTTCTCGCCCTTGGGCAGCTTTTTCTCGTAATTTCCGTAGCGGTCGCCGCCGATAGACTTGCCGGGAGCCACCTCGTCGAGATTGCCCTCGCGGCTGTCCCAGCCGAGGCGGCGGGCTTCCTCCTTGGTGATAAAGTTCGCGGGCAGCTTGCCGTAAAGATGGATATACAGCGCAACGTCCTCCTTGGAGGTATAGCTGCCGTCCTCGGCCAAATCCTCCGCCGCGCTCTCGGTCACGACGGCCTCGGCCGAGGGAGAAGCCTCGTCCGGCGAGGGGGAGCCGACCCGGCCGCCGCCGCCGAAAAGCAGATATATCAAAGCGATAACGACTACGGCCGCCGCCGACAGCGCGGCCTTAAATTTTCCTTTCAAACGCTCGTCCTCCTTTTTTCCGTTTATTACATTATATAACACAAAACCAAAATAATCAATCCCCAAAATCGGCCCGACCCGAGCGGGGCAAAAAACTGTTGACAAGCATAGCGCACCGTGCTACAATATATGGCAGAGGGCGGGAAAATCGCCCATAAAAAAGGAGGGTATAAATTATGGAAGCGGTAAAAAAGTATGTAGCTGAGTTCATCGGCACCTTTGTGCTGGTGCTGTTCGCCTGCGGCACCGCCGCGGTGGTAGGCTGTGACGGCGCGTCACCCGACGCTGCGTATTTGCTGACGGCTCTCAGCTTCGGTCTGGTCATAGTCGCCATGGCCTACTCCATCGGCAATATTTCCGGCTGCCACATCAATCCGGCGGTTTCCGTCGCAATGCTGACAAGCGGAAAAATGTCGGTGAAGGACTTCGTCGGTTACGTTGTGGCGCAAATTCTCGGCGCAATAGCGGGCGCGGCCATGCTTATGGCGCTTGTCGGTCCGGAGAGCGGGCTTGGGGCCAACGGCCTTTATCAGGGCGACATCGCGAAGTCGCTTATCATCGAGGTAATTCTTACCTTTGTGTTTGTGCTCGCCATTCTCGGCGTAACGTCTAAGGTTGAAAATTCCTCGGTGGCGGGCCTTGTTATCGGTCTGAGCCTCACGCTGGTACATATCATCGGCATACACTTTACAGGCACCTCCGTCAATCCCGCCCGCAGCCTTGGCCCGGCTCTGTTTGTCGGCGGCGAGGCTCTCGGCTCGGTATGGGTGTTCATTCTGGCTCCGCTCGTGGGCGGAGTTCTGGCCGCGCTGGTGTATAAGTTCCTTTCGTCAGAGGAGGGCTGAAAAAACCGAGCGGCGTAAAGCTATTCGGGGGGCCGTAAAAAAATACGCGCAGACCGTTCAAGGGCTTAATAAATAGATTAATGCTACTTTGAGCATTATATGTTTGCTAAAAGGCTATGAATTAATGTAGAAAATCCGCTCATTATGAGCGGATTTTCGTTTTTATTATGCCCTTGAACTATGAACGAAAATCACCCTCGGCGCAGGCATTCGCCTGTTTTGCGCCGCTGCGCGGCGGGGCGATAGGGGGCCCCCGCAAAGACGGCGAAGCCGGATGTGTGGGGAAAAGGAGGAGCGGCAAAGCGAGCCCGGTTTTGGTTTTGAAAAAACCTAAACCGCGATGCAAAGCCTGCTCCGACGCCGTTCTGCGCGATTTTTTCGACCGGCCCCCATGCGCGTCAGTTTACGGTGCGAGTTTTTTTTACAACGCCCCTGTTTTTTGCCCCTGCAAAAATTTAACGGCAAATGGCATTATTGCGCAATTCGCGCATATGCTGAACAAAAAGGGGGCAGAAAAAATGGAACACACTACGGTGCGGGTTAGGTCGAACGGCGCGAAAGCGGGCGCGGTATGGCAGTTTGCGGCGCAGATAGCCTTGGCGCTTGGCGTGGGCGCATTGTCCGCGTGGCTGACGCGGGGGAACATGGATTTGTTTCGGAGCATAAAAAAACCGCCCTTGACGCCGCCGGCGGCGGTATTCCCGGTGGTTTGGACGATTTTGTTCATACTCATGGGCGCGGGCGCGGCGTTGGTGCAGATAAACCGCCGCGGCAAAGAGGCCGCCGCGCGGGCCGCCATGCGGGCCTACGCGCTTCAGCTCGCGGCAAATCTGACGTGGAGCCTCATATTTTTCAACGCAAGGGCCTTTCTTCTCGCGTTTTTCTGGCTGCTGCTGCTTTTGTGGCTTATAGTCCTGACCGTGCGGCGCTTCGCGTTGGTCAGCCCGCTTGCCGCGAAGCTGCAAATACCGTATTTGCTGTGGGTCGGCTTCGCCGGATACCTGACGCTCGCGATATATTTGCTGAACCGTTAAAGCTCGGGGTCGAAGCCGTCGAAAATCAGAATATCGAAGCCGCTCTCCGCCGCCTCGGCAAGCTGGGGGCGGCTTTTCAGCGTCCACGCGGCGAGCGCGGTCTTATACAGCCGCCGCTGAAGCCAAAGCGCGGGGGTTTTTCTGTCGCGGAAGTCGTAGGCCACATAGTCGGGCCGCGAAATGAAGTTGAACAGCAGCGAGCCGAGCATAAAGCCGCCGACCGCGCCGGGGCGACCGCTCTTCTTTTTGCGGCGGGCGGGGGTGAAATAGTTCATCGAAAGCTGCCCGCGCAGCATATCGGGCCGATGCAGACGGAACCAAAGAAGGGCCGTTGGCGAAAACGCCTGTACGCAGCAAGACCCCGGATAGGCCGCGAGCAGTCGGGCGGCGGCGCGGCAAACGGCCCGCTCCCGCGCAAGGCCCTCGGCCTTTATTTCGACAATGAGCGGAGCGCGGCCCGCGGCGGCCATAGCGTCGGAAAAAAGAGGCACGCCTTGGCCGGAGCCGAACACGCTCGCCGAGGCAAGCTCGTCGGCGGTCATGTCGCTTATCCGCCGTTTGCTGCCGGCAATTCGTCTAAGGTCGGGGTCGTGAGCCACGACAAGCCGCCCGTCTTTTGTCAGGCGGACGTCTATTTCCAGCCCGAAGCCCGCCTCCGCCGCCGCGCGTATTGCGGGGAGGGTGTTTTCGGGCGCGTCTGAGCCGTTGTCGAACAGGCCGCGATGGGCGATGAGCGTCGCCTCAAAAGGGGCCAGCCGCCGCCTGCGGGCCGGGCTCAGCGAGGGAGCCGTCATGAACAGCGCGGCGAAAACGAGCGCGGCGGCGATTATCAGCGTAGCCGTCATTTCAGCTCCTCCGCCGTCCAGAGCGTTTCGGCGGCGCTTTGCACGATGTCCGCGCCGCTAAAGCTCAAATAACGGCCGCTTTGGCTCGCGCGAATGACGAGGCCGTCCTCCCTTTCCTCAACGATCCACGTTTCGCTCGGCCGCGCGGGGCCGCTGTGCGCAACAAGCGGCTGACCGTCGGCAAGACTGCTGCCCGGCACGCTGACGCAGCAGTCGGTGGCCTTGTTTATGAGGACTACCCCGCCGTTGGTTCTCGGGCGAAGCCACCAAAGCTGTGCGTCGCCGCCCTCGTTTTTCTTAAGCACGAGCGTCGGGCCGAGAGCGGTAGCTTCGACCGTCAGCGCCATGCGGCTGTTCTTGGGAGCTATAACGCGGTAGACCGGCTCGCCTCTTTCGTAAGGGGACAGGCTGTCGAAGTCGGCCTTAAAGGCCTTGTACTCCTCGCTGTCGGCGGCGTAAAGCAGGGCTCGGAAGGCCGCGCTGCGGTTGGGATAGGCGAGCCCTACGGCCTTGCAGGCGGACGCATCGGCGGCCGTCATGAAGAACAGGCGGCTGAATTCCGCCAAATCCTCCTCGCGGCTCGCGTTGCCGTAGGTCGAAACGGGCGTTCCGTCGGCGTCGGCGGCCTTATCCCACACGGAGCTGTCCGACGTGAGGCTTTCGTCAAGCACATGGCCCAGCTCGTGGGCCAGCGCGCGAGCGACGGAGTCTTCGCCGGGGGCGCGGTCGAGGCGTATCCAAACGGTCCCCTCGCCGCCGTTATAGCTGTTCGCCCCGTCCTCAAGGTAGATTATCCGTTTCACATAGCGGCGCACGGCCAGCGGGAAGCGGGCCAGCGCACGGGCCGAGGCCTTGACCGTCGGGCTGTCCTCAACGGTGGTAAAAATATTCATTTTGTATCCGTCCGACATGGTTATGTCGTAACGCCAGACGGGCTTCATCGCGCCGCGCCAAACATCATAGGACGGAAGGTAGGTTTTCGCGCCCACTTCGGCGGTCGCGCCGGAAAAGTCGGGCACTTCGCCGAAATCAACCATAGCAAAGGGCGCGAGCTTAAGGCAGTCCATGAGGAGCGCCGCCTGCTCGTCGGGGGATTTTTGAAGGTAGCCGCTTTCCTCCAGCATGGCCGAGGCCGCGTCGTATACGCCGCTTTTGAAGTTCTGCGAGCCGAAGACGAAGCTTTCGAAGCGTTGGCGGACGTTTTTGTCGAGCAGAGCGTAGCCCGCGCTTGCGCGGAGCCTTTCGATGACGGGGATGTCCGTCGTAATCACGGCGTTGCCGGTTTCGGCGTTCCAGTTGACCGTCCAGCCCAGCCGCTCGCAGTTAAGCCTCAGCGGAACGAGGCCCGTGCCATCCTCCTCCACAAGCCCGACAGGGTCGTCAAAAAGACCGGCGTCCGCCGGAACATACAGGCTGCCGCCGATGTTCACGGCCTCGACGCCGAGCCGTTCGCCGTCCGCCACAACGCCCGCCCCGAGGGCGGGAGCCGAGGCGAGGCAGGCCGCGAGAAGGCCCGCCGCCGTCGGTATTAGCTTTTTCATCGCGCGTCCTCCTCCCGTTTCAGCTTGTCGCGGCTGTTGATAATTATTGTAACCGGCCCGTCGTTCACAAGCTCCACGCTCATGTGCGCGCCGAAAACTCCCTTTTTCACAGGCACCGTCCTGCCGACGGTTTCGCACACAAGGTCGTACATCGTCCGCGCCGCGTCGGGTTCCTCGGCCCCGCCGAAGTAGGGCCTGTTGCCGACGGGAATGTCGGTTATCAGGGTGAATTGGCTTATAATGAGCATTTCGCCGCCAAGCTGCGGCAGGCTGATATTCATTTTCCCGTTTTCGTCCTCAAAAACGCGGAGTTTGAGCAGCTTGTCGGCGATGTAGGCGGCGTCGGCGGCGTTGTCGCCGCGCTCAACGCCGAGCAGCGTCAAATAGCCCCTGCCTATGGCGGCGACGGTTTTGCCGTCCACGCTGACGGAGGCCCGTTCGCACCTTTGGATAACCGCCTTCATTCCCGTTCCTCCTCCGCTTCTTCGCCGCCCTCGGCAAAGTATTCAATCCTCGTATAGGGCTGCGCTTTGTCGGCCCAGTCGTTTATAATTTTCTTTTTGTCCATGTCGGCGGCGGCTTCGGCGCACTCCAAAATACGGCTGTAGCACCGCTGGGCCTCCACGCTGCCGCGCTCAAAGGTCTGCGTCAGGCGGTAAAGATTTTCGCAGAGGTCGGCCTTATATCCGTCGTTCAGTGGGGCCAACTCCACAGCCCTGCCGCCCTCCTCCACAGCCGAGGCGTAGCTGCCCATATCGGCCAGCAGTCGGGCGTATTCGCTGTGGTAAAGCGCGTTGTATTCGTCGCGCTCGATGGCGCGTTTTATGTGGTATTCGGCGTTTACGGCGTCCTCGCGGTCGCCGTTTTGCTCGTACAGATAGCGAAGGGCGTTAGCCGCGCTGTAGCAGCTTTCGCCGTCGAAGGGGTTTATCGTCGAGGCGGTCGCAAGCCGCCCGGCGGCCTTGCGCTCATCTGTCAGCACGGCGCTTCGGCCCGCCGCGCTGAAGGCCTCGCCCACGCCGAGCGCGCCGCCGGCAAGCGTCAGCGCGGCCAAAACACAGCAGACCGCCGCCGTCGGCGCGACGCCGAGGCCGACGCGGTAAGTTTTGCCGTGCTTCCACTCGCCGTAAACCGAGGTGCAGAGAAGCAGTATCAGCGCCGCCAGCCCGCTGCCGAGCGGGGCGAAAAAGGCGTAAACGCCGAGCAGCGTCGTGAAGGCGCTGAACCAGCTTTTATACTTGAAGGTGAGCCAAACCTCGGCGCCGATAAACAGCAGCGCCGCCAAAAGGCCGACTATGCCGAGCGAGCTCGCCAGCGAGGCCCCCGCGCCAAGCTCCGTGACGGGGGCGTAGGCCGCGGACTGAAGCTGCGTCTGCCGCGAGAAAAACCCGCCCCCGCCCAGCCCGGCAGGGTGGCGCAGTCCGGCGACCAGCGCGTCGGCAAAGGCCGCGCCCACGCCCGCCGCCCGCACCGCGAGCAGCGCCCCGGAAACAACCGCCAAAACCGCGAATACCGCCGCCGGGGCCTTTTTACCCCTTTTGAATATGTATATCGCGGCGAAGGCCGCGCCGAAAAACCACGTCAGAAAGCTGCGGCTCATGATGAGAACTATGGCCGGGGCTATCGACAGCCCCGCCGCCAAGCCGCGTTTAAGCCGCTTGTCCGCGCCTGCCTTGACGGCGCACCAAAGGCCGACGGCCATATATATGCCCAAAAGGTCGCTCTGGCCCATGCCTGCGGAAAACGGGCGGTCGAGGGCGAAGCGGTTGACGAACGCCCAGCAGACCAAATTCCACAAAGCGCATAGGTTTGCCGAAAAAATCACCATCAGCATAAGCCGCCCGCCGAGGCCCTTTTCCTTTTCCAAGGAATAATAGTCCGCCGCCGACAGCATGGCCAGCGTGGCCGTCAGGATTATGTAAACATATCGTATGTGCAGGAAATAATTGTCCGCCCAAGCAAACGCTAAAAGGGCGTAGGCCCCGAGGAGCACGCCCAAGATTATATTAAAGCTGACGTATACGCGGCCAGTTTCAAGCAGACGCGCCGCGAAGCAGCCCGCGGCCGCCGCGAAGGCGACATACAGCCCCCAGCTTCGGCAGGCGGCGTTAATAAAGGACGGCCCCAGCAGCGTGAACGCCGCGACGGTCAGCTCCAGCGCGCCGCCAAATCCACGGCCGCGCTTTTTATTCCGAAACTTCACTGTTTTCCAACTCCCCGGCGGGCTCGGCCTTGCAGACCAGCACCCGCTCAATGCGCCTATCGGAAATTTTCACGACCTTCATCACAAGGCCGTAGGCCTCGACCTCGAAGGTCAGGCCGTCGTCGGGTATTTTATCCATCTGGGCGAAAATCAGCC
>CANRER010000014.1 GCA_947629615.1 uncultured Clostridia bacterium
ATTCTACCAGAGTTTTGTGAGCATGTCTACATTTTTTGCTCTTTTCTGATTTTGCGAAAAATATTATACCTTACCGAAATTTGAAAGTGTTAATGCTTTCATTACCGAATTAAAGCATTATATCAACTATTACAACAATGAACGAATTTCAGTTAAACTAAAAGGAATGAGCCCGGTACAGTACCGAACTCATTCACAGGCATTTTAATATTTATTTTTGTCTAAACTTTGGGGTTCACTTCAACGAGCGGATTTTCTGCGACAATATTGACTACTGATTTTTCTTTATGCCTATATCGCGTCTATAGTGCATTTTATCGAAGCGCACCTTTTCTATGCCCTCATAGGCGCGCTTAATCGCGGAATCGAGGTCGGGGGCGAGAGCCGTCACGCCGAGGACGCGCCCGCCGGAGGTCACGAGCTTATCGCCGTCGAGCTTGGTGCCGGCGTGGAAAACGGTTATGTTATCAAGCGACTCGGCGGCCTCTATGCCGGTTATCTCCTTGCCGGTTTCGTACTTTTCGGGATAGCCGCCGCTGGCGGCCACCACGCACACGCAGGCCTCGTCCTTCCAGCCGATGTCCACCTCATCGAGGCGTTCGTCGATTATGGCCTCGAAAATTTCGAGCAAATCGCCCTTGAGCCTCGGCAGCACGGCTTGAGTTTCGGGGTCGCCGAAGCGGCAGTTATACTCTATGACCTTAACACCGTCCTTCGTGGACATCAGTCCGAAGTAAAGCACTCCCTTGAAGGTGCGGCCTTCGGCGTTCATGGCGCGCATTGTGGGCAGGAAAATGTTGTTCATGCACTCGTCGGCCATTTTTTCGTCGTATATGCGGCTGGGCGAAAAAGCGCCCATACCGCCGGTATTGAGCCCTTGGTCGTTATCGAGGGCCCGCTTGTGGTCCTGCGCCGATACCATCGGGCGGAGGGTTTTACCGTCGGTAAAGGCCAGCACCGAAATCTCCGGCCCGGTTAGGAAGTCCTCGATAACGACGCGCTTTCCCGCGTCGCCGAACTTGCCGCCCTCCATCATCTCGCGGACGGCGGTTTCGGCCTCGGCAAAGTCACGCGCGATGATGACCCCCTTTCCGAGGGCCAGCCCCTCGGCCTTTATGACGGCGGGGAAGCTGCCGCGCCTAAGGTACTCGACGGCCTTATCGGCCTCGGTGAACACCTCGTAGCCCGCCGTGGGTATGCCGTATTTTTTCATAAGCTCCTTGCTGAAAACCTTGCTGCCCTCGATTATGGCGGCATTGGCCCTTGGGCCGAAGGCGCGAAGGCCCCGGCTCTCAAGCTCGTCCACCAGCCCCATCACAAGGGGGTCGTCGGGGGCGACGACGGTCAGGTCGATTTTTTCCTTTTCGGCAAAGTCGGCAATAGCCTTGACGTCCGTTGCCTTGATGGGTACGCAGACGGCGATTTTGGCGATGCCGCCGTTGCCGGGCGCGCAGATAAGCTCCGTCACGCGGGGGCTTTGGCGCAGTTTCCAGCATATGGCGTGCTCGCGGCCTCCGCCGCCGACAACTAATACTTTCATATTTTAACGCTCCAATCTGTCGTAAATAGGCGGGCAATCAATGGTGGAACAGCCTTATGCCGGTGAAGGCCATCGCTATGCCGTATTTGTCGCAGGTTTCGATAACGTTGTCGTCGCGTATCGAGCCGCCGGGCTGGGCGATGTATTCCACGCCGCTCTTGCGGGCGCGCTCCACATTGTCGCCGAAGGGGAAGAAGGCGTCGCTGCCCACGCATACGCCGGTGTTTTTCCTGAGCCATTCGCGCTGCTCCTCTTTGGTGAAAACAGGGGGCTTTTCCTTGAAGAGCGTCTGCCACTTGCCGTCGGCAAGCACGTCCATATATTCGTCGCTTATGTACACGTCAATGGTGTTGTCGCGGTCGGGGCGGCGGATGCCGTCAACAAATTTGAGGTTCATCACCTGCGGAGCCTGCCTCAGCCACCATATGTCGGCCTTGTTGCCGGCAAGGCGGGTGCAGTGTATCCTCGACTGCTGGCCCGCGCCGATGCCTATGGCCTGACCGTCCTTGACGTAGCAGACGGAGTTGGACTGGGTGTATTTAAGGGTTATAAGCGAAATTATAAGGTCGCGTTTCTTGTCGTCGGGGATATTTTTGTTTTCGGTGACAATATTGTCCAGCAGGCCGCCGTCTATGGCAAGCTCGTTGCGGCCCTGCTCGAAGGTCACGCCGAAAACCTGCTTGCGCTCGATGGGGGCGGGGGTGTAATTCGGGTCGATTTTAATTACGTTATAAGTACCCTTGCGCTTGGATTTGAGTATTTCAAGCGCTTCGTCGGTATAGCCGGGGGCGATTATGCCGTCGCTGACCTCGCGGGCGAGGAGGGCCGCCGTCTGCTTGTCGCACACGTCGCTCAACGCCACGAAATCGCCGTAGGACGACATTCTGTCGGCCCCGCGGGCGGCGGCGTAGGCGCAGGCGAGGGGCGAAAGCTCCAAATCGTCAACAAAGTAGATTTTTTTCAGCGTGTCGCTTAGCTCCGTCGCCACGGCGGCCCCGGCGGGGGAAACGTGCTTGAAGCTTGTGGCCGAGGGAAGCCCCGTAGCGGCCTTTAACTCGCTGACGAGCTGCCAGCCGTTGAAGGCGTCGAGAAGGTTAATATACCCGGGCTTGCCGTTCAGCACCTCGATGGGGAGGTCGCCGCCGTTCTCCATAAAAATACGCGAGGGCTTCTGGTTGGGATTACATCCGTACTTGAGCTGTATTTCGTTCATTCGTATCGTCCTTTCTTAAATATCAAAAGAAGTGTTCCATGCCGCTGCGTTCAAGCAGGCGGCCAAAGGAGGCGTATTGATTTGGGAAAAGCTGCTTTAGGCCTATCTCCCTGTCGCGGCTGCCGCAGCACTGGAAGTAGAGGCGGGCGAACTCGGCAAGCTCCTCGTAGTAATTGCGCTTGCCGTAGTTTTCAACGTCGTTGGGGTCGGTATAGAACATATTGCCGTAATCGGACACGACGGCCATGTCGGCGGCAAAGGCACGCTGCCACTCGTCCGTTTGGCACCAGTGGGTGGCTTTGTCCTGATAATTCCCGCCGCCCGCCATGTCTATACTGTGGCCCAGCTCGTGAGCGAAGGAGCGGGCCATCATTTCGGCGTCCACTATGCCGCGAAGGCGTACCGTGAGTACCGGGCCGTCGCAGTAATAGGCGGAGTTTTCGTCGGGAGAGGCATAAACGCAGACCTTTTGAAGATACTTGCGGTAGCTGTAAGGAAATTTCGCAAGAGCGTCTATCGCGTTTCGCACGTTCTCGTAGGACGGGTCGTTGGTATAGAAGGGCAGAACCTGCGTGGCCTCGTCCGTCTTATAGGTCACGTCGATACGCTTATGCGTACCGGAGCCCAAATCCCAGATGTAAAGCTCATCATCGACGGGGTCGGCGACGGTTATCTCCGCGCCGCCGCCCTTTAGCGGGTTGAGGTTGATGAAGTCCGCGAGGCCGGGATATATTGGCGTTTGCAGGGCTTCGAGTATGGCCGCCTTCTGGGCTTCGGCGTCCGTCGAGGCCGCGTTGTCGTAAATTTTGGTGAAGCTGCTTTCAAGCCTGTCGAGGAAGGTCGTACCCGCGCCGGCGGCTGTTCCTCGGGGGAAAACTCCCGCGCCGACGGAGGTGCAAATATCTATTATCCGCTGCCGCTCGGCCTCGGTGAAAAGGCCGAAGCCATCGAGAGAGGTCATCAGCGTGAACGGGGATTCGCCCGTCTTTGTGAGGCTGAACGGATAGGGCGTTTCGCGCATGACGGCCGCTCCGCCATCGAGGGCGAGATAGGCCCCGTCGTACCCGCGCACGTAATACCTGCCGTCCTCGGCGGGCTCGAGCCGCCACAGCATTGACGCGTCGCCGCCGTAGCCGTATATCCCGCGTCCCGGCGCGCCGTCCGCAGCTTGAAGCCGCCGCTGTGCGTCGGTCGAATCTACAAAGGCGACATAGCCCTCGCTCATGTCCTTAAGGCGGAAGGGGGTGCCGACAGACGCGGCCCGCAGATACTTGCGCGAGCCCTCCTGAACGACGGCAAGGCTGCCGTCCGCGCCGTCAAGGGTGTAAAAACGTTCGTAAATGCCGGTGTAGCCGGTTTCGACGTCGGTCTGCGGGGCGCGGTAGTAAAGGGCGGAGTTGGGCGCGTCGGTCGGGCGGAGGGTTTTTGCGTCCATGACTACCACACGGACCGAGGCCCCGTCCTCCAGCTCCGCCGGAACGTCCGCCGTGAATACCGCGTTGGCAATATTGTAGCCGTATTTCGGCTCCGTTGCCGCGAGCTTGGCCGAAAATTCCGTCAGCTCGCCGTCGGCCCCGTAGGCCCCAAGCGAAATCAGGTACTCCCCGGCCCCGTCGGTATTAAGTATCATCACCGCCGCGCTGAGAGAGCCGGGGCTCAGTCTGCCGTCGGACACCTCAACCCCGTCTATGCGGAAGGTTATGTCGGCCGCGTTGACCGCACTCAACGCGTCCATCGCGAGCGACGGCGGCGGAGCGCAGGCGGCGGCTATGGCCAAAGCCGTGAAAACGGCCGTAAGCTTACGCATTTTTGTTCACTATCCTCGTTTCGTATTCGCCGGTTTCAGCGTCGATATAGCGCACGAACAGCGAAACCTTGTTTTCCTCGTTAAGAGCTGCCCAGAGCTTTTCGGTAAACTCGTCGATGCCGCCCTCAATGGCGACGGTCTTGGGTTCGCCCTCGAAGCTGGGCAGGGGGCTGCCGTCGCCGGTATAGGTGTGGATAAAGTGGCCCTCGCCGGCCTTAGGGTTGTAGTAGCTGAACGTGAACCGCAGGCAGGAGGAAGGGTCGCCCCCGTTGCTCTTCAGGATTGAAAGCGCGTAGTTAAAGCCGCTCTCCACCTTGATTATGCCGCTTATGCGGGGGGTGTAGTTGGGGGCGTCGGGCTCGAACTCGCGGGTGCGGAGGGCCTGCTCGAAGGTGAGCTGCTGGTTCATAAGGTTGTATATGGTGTCGGTCTGGTCGCCGTTGGTGACGATGGTCTTGTTGCCGAGTACCCTGACCGGCGCGTAGATTATAAGGCTCGGATCCTCAAGCTTCGAGGGGTCGAACGCTTCGGTGCGTATGCCCGCGCCGTCCTTGACGAACACGCGGTTGCGGCTGTTTTGGCTGCGGCCCATGATGAAGTAGGCCGCCACGGCCTTTTTGCCGTCGGCGCTTCGGCCCAGTACTATGCCCCGTCCGGGGTAGGAGTTGCTTTTAAGGTCGTCAAAAAGATTGATTTTCATATACTTACCTCCAATATTTGATTTACATTTCCGCGCAAAGTTTTTCCACCGCGCGGGGGAGAATTATCCACTCGGCCTCCTCCATGACGCGGCGCTGGAGCGTTTCGGGGGTGTCGCCGTCCCTGACCTCCACGGCCTTTTGCATGATGATTTTTCCGCCGTCCACGACCTCGTTCACGAAGTGAACCGTCGCCCCCGTTACCTTTACGCCGTAGCTCAGCGCGGCCTCGTGGACGTGCAGGCCGTAAAAGCCGTCCCCGCAGAAGGAGGGTATCAGCGAGGGATGAATGTTGATTATCCTGCCCTCGTACTCGCGCAGCAGCTCGCCGTTCAATATGGACATAAAGCCGGCTAGCACGATAAGGTCTATGCTACGGGCCTTCATGTGCTCCGTCAGAGCGTGGGAGAAGTTTTCCCCCTCGGCCCTTCGGCTTATCACGGCGGTTTCGATGCCGGCCCTTTTCGCCCGCTCGAGGGCGTATGCGTCCGCCTTGTTCGAAACCACCGTCACGATTTTGCCGTGGGTTATTGTTCCGCCGTTTTGCGCGTCGATGAGCGCCTGTAGGTTCGTTCCGCCGCCGCTCACCAGCACAGCTATGTTTTTCATTGGCACGCCTCCTTGTCATGTGTCATCAGAAATCGTCTTCCGCCCATTTCGGTGGGTTTTTGTCAATGTATTCCCATATTTTCTCATAATCCTCTTTCCCGCGTATCACATGGTCGTAAAACGAACGCTGCCAGATAGACGTTCCGAGCCGCTTTGTTACGTAACCTTTCATTTGGTTGATTATGACGGAGATTGTAGGGGAGCGCATCGCGCTCCCGCGGGCGTCATTTTGCAGTATCAACAGAAGATGAATGTGATTTGGCATTATAACGTATTTGTCGAGTGTGACGGACGGATAATATACGGGGATATTTTTTATTGCTTCGTTTACAATTTTGCCGCGTTCCGAAAGGAGCGACTCAAAATCGGCGCCGCGCGCGATAGGCTCGTAAAAATTCGGCTTCCAAAGCTGATTTTGGCGGTTTTGCAGACATATCGTTAAAAAATATCCGCCGTCACCGCTGTAATCGTAATCCTTAACGCGGTTCCGCACCCGGACAGGCGCGCCTCCCGCGGGCGTCCTGCGGGCGGTTCGGCTTGCGGGAGCGCGATGCGCTCCCCTACGGGCGGGCGGTTCATTTCATACTATCTCCACGCCCTTTTCGCCCTCGGCAATTTCGCCGATAACATAGCCCTTTTCGCCCTCGGCGGCCAAAACCGCGAGAGCCTTTTCGGCCATATCGGCGGGAACGGCTGCAACCATGCCTATGCCCATATTGAACGTATTGAACATATCCCTTTCGGGAATATCGCCCTTCCTTTGAATAAGGCCGAAAATCGGCGGAACGGGGAAGCTGCCCTTCCTTATAACGGCGCGGCAGCCGTCCTTCAGCATACGGGGAACGTTTTCGTAAAAGCCGCCGCCGGTGATGTGGGAAACGGCCTTTACCCCGCACTCCTCAATGAGCCGCAGGGCGGGCTTGACGTATATCCGCGTCGGAACGAGCAGAGCCTCGAGCACGCTTGCGCCGAGCTCCTCGTTATATTTTTTCAGCTCCTCGGCGTTTTCCTCGGTTATGCCGAGCGCCTTTCTCACGAGCGAAAAGCCGTTTGAATGAACCCCGCTCGAGGCTATGCCGATAAGCGCGTCGCCGGGCGCGAGGGCGGAGCCGTCGATCATCTTCTTTTTATCCGCAATGCCCACGGCGAAGCCCGCCAAATCGTACTCGTCCGCCGGGTAAAAGCCGGGCATTTCGGCGGTTTCGCCGCCGATGAGGGCGCAGCCGCTTTTTAGGCAGCCCTCGGCCACGCCGCGCACGATGGCGGCCACCTTCTCGGGCACGTTTTTGCCGACGGCCACGTAGTCGAGGAAAAACAGGGGCTTGGCGCCGCTGCAAACGATGTCGTTCACGCACATGGCAACGCAGTCCTGCCCGACGGTGTCGTGCTTGTCGAGCAAAAAGGCTATCTTCAGCTTGGTGCCGACGCCGTCGGTGCCGCTGACGAGAACGGGCTCGTCGTATTCGTCCTTATCTATGGCGAACAGGCCGCCGAAGCCGCCTATGTCGCCCATAACGCCCTTGGTAAAGGTCTTTTTAACGTCCGCCTTCATCAGGCGGACGGCCTCGTAGCCGGCCTCCACGTCAACGCCGGCCCGCTTGTAGCTCATGCTGTGGCTGTCGCTCATGCTAATATCTCCCTTGCCCTTTCGGCTATCATTTTGTCCTTTTCGATTATGGCCGCTTTCATGGCCCGCTTATGCTCCTTAAGCTTTGCCTTCACGGCCGGGTCGGTCGAGGCGAAAATCTGCGCGGCGAGTATGGCGGCGTTTTCCGCGCCGTTCACGGCCACCGTGGCGACGGGTATGCCCGAGGGCATCTGCACCACGCTGAGCAGGCTGTCGAGCCCGTCCATAAGGCTGGACTTAATCGGTATCCCTATGACCGGCAGAGTGGTGAACGCCGCCAGTACTCCGGCCAAATGCGCGGCCTTGCCTGCGGCGGCGATTATCACGCCGTAGCCGTTTTCCTCGGCCTTTTCGGCAAATTCGTGGGCCAGCTCGGGACTGCGGTGGGCAGAAATCACCCTCACGTCAACCTCGACGCCGAATTTTTTAAGTGTTTTCACGCAGGGGACAAGTGCCTCAAAATCGCTGTCGCTGCCCATAATAAGCGCTGCCTTTGACATATAAATCTTCCTTTCTTCTTATTCCACGGTAACGGACTTGGCGAGGTTTCGCGGCTTATCTATGTCGCAGCCCAAATGCAGCGCCGAATAGTAGGCGAGGTACTGGGCCGGAACGACGCTCACAAGCGGGGAAAGTATCTCGTGTACATCGCCAACGACTATCTGGTCGCCGTGCGAGGAAACGCTCTTCATCGCTATCCTTATCACCTTGGCCCCGCGCGAGAGAACCTCCTTGACGTTGCTCCTTGTGTTGAGCTGAGTGTTGGCCTGCGTTATTATCGCCACGACGGGGGTGTCCTTTTCGATGAGGGCGATGGTGCCGTGCTTCAGCTCGCCGGCGGCGAAGCCCTCGGTTTGTATGTAGGATATTTCCTTAAGCTTGAGCGCGGCCTCGAGGCAGACGTAGTAGTCCTCGCCGCGGCCGATGTAAAAGCAGTTGCGCGAGGGTACGATGTATTCCTTCGCGAGTCTGCTGAAAAGCTCCTTGTCGCCGCAGAGGCTTTCGATGGTGTTCGCGACAAGCGCCAGCTCGTACTTGAGGTTTATGCCGATGTTGTTCTTAAGCGCCGCCGCCAGTATCGCCAGCACCGCCACCTGCGCGCTGTAGGCCTTTGTCGAGGCGACGGCTATCTCCGGCCCGGCGTAAAGCAGCAGGGTGTGGTCGGCCTCGCGCGAGAGGGTGGAGCCCTTCACGTTGGTTATCGTCAGGGCCTTATGTCCCATCTGCTTGATTTTCACCAGCACGGCGCGGCTGTCGGCGGTTTCGCCGCTTTGAGAAATGAAAATGAAGAACGGCTTTTCGCTGAGCAGCGGCATATTGTATACAAATTCGCTTGCCACGAAGCTGTCGGCGGGCTTGCCGGAGATTTTCTCGAAGAAGTGCTTGCCGATTATGCCCGCGTGGTAGCTCGTGCCGCAGGCCACGATGTATATTTTGTCGCACTCGCGAAGGTCGGCGAGTATCTCCTCCGGCACGGAAAGCTCGCCGTTTTCGTCCATGTATTCCTGCATTATACGGCGCAGCACCAGCGGCTGCTCCTCTATCTCCTTGATGGTGTAGTGGGGATAGGTGCCTTTGGATATGTCCGAAAGGTCGAGCTCGGCCTTATACGGCTCGCGGCTGACCTTCTGGGAATAGCTTGTGAATATCTCAACGCCGTCACGGCTCACGACGGCGAACTCCTTGTCGTGGATTTCGTAAAACCACTCAGTGTGGGCTATCATGGCCATCGCGTCGGAGCCTATCATGTTGAAGCCATCGCCCTTGCCGACGAGCAGGGGCGACTTGTTCTTGACGGCGTACATATGCTCGCCGTCGAGGCTGTCGATTATCGCGAGGGCGTAGCTGCCCTCCAGCACGTCTATAAGGTGCATTATGGCGACGTCCACGGCCTCGCCGTCGGCGGTGAACTTATCCATCAGCCGCACGATGACCTCGGTATCGGTTTCGCTGGCGAACTCCGTGTCGCTCAAAAACCTGCGCCTCAGCTCGGCCTCGTTCTCGATTATGCCGTTATGCACCAGTGAAAACCTGCTGCCGGTATGGGGATGGGCGTTTTTCTCGTTGGGCTTGCCGTGAGTGGCCCAGCGGGTGTGGCCTATGCCGAGCGTACCCTTAACGGCGCGGCCCTCCTCGGTTTTTTCAACAAGGTTGACCAGCTTGCCCACGGCGCGCCGAACGGTTATTTTCCCTTCGTCATAAACGGCGAGCCCCGCCGAGTCGTACCCCCGGTACTCCAGCTTGGCCAGCCCGTCCAACAGTATCGGCGCGGCCTGTTTTTCGCCTATGTAGCCGACAATTCCGCACATAAATATGTACCTCCGTTTCCTTCCCGTCATTGGGACAGTATAGTTACACAAGTTCATTATATAACAAAATGCCGCCAAACGCAAACTTTTTTTGAAAAAAATTTGAAAAAGGAGTAGCTTTTTTAATACTTTTGATTTATAATATTAGTAAATTATTTTTTTTTGAAAGGGAACAGAGCCATGAAAAACGAAATTTTGCAAATTCTCGAACGCGACAGCCGCCTCACACCGGCCCAGCTCGCGACCATGCTCGGAACCACCGAGGAGGCCGTGGCCGCCGCCATAAAGGAGCTTGAGGACGACAAGGTGATCCTCGGCTACAGAACGCTTGTAAACTGGGAGCGCACCGACCGCGACAACATCGCTGCCATAATCACCATCAGCATCACCCCCCAGCGGGGCGACGGCTACGACAAGGTGGCCGAAAGAATATACAAGTACCCGCAGGTGAAGGCCGTCAGCCTGATGAGCGGCTCGTTCGACCTGCTCGTCAGCGTGGAGGGCAAATCTCTTCAGGAGGTAGCCATGTTCGTATCCGAAAAGCTGGCTCCTATGGACGGCGTTATCTCCACGAACACGCATTTCACGCTCAAAACATATAAAAAGGAAAACGTCATCTTTACCGGCATCGAGCAGGACGACCGGGAGGTCATCACCCTATGAATATAGAAAGCATGATTTCCCCGCACATAGAGGCCATGCCGCCCTCGGGGATAAGAAAATTTTTCGACATTGTGGCCGAAATGAAGGACGCCATATCCCTCGGCGTGGGCGAGCCGGACTTCGTGACCCCTTGGGCCATACGCGAGGCCGGCATCTACTCCCTTGAAAAGGGCCACACGCACTACACCTCGAACGCCGGCCTGAAGGAGCTGCGCCGCGAGCTGTGCCGCTACACCAAGCGGCATTACGGCCTCGATTACGCCGAGGACGAAACCCTCGTCACCGTCGGCGGCAGCGAGGCCATCGACCTCTGTATCCGCGCCCTTATCAGGAGCGGCGACGAGGTTATCGTGCCGGAGCCGTCGTTCGTGTGCTATAAGCCCTGCGTCACCATGGCGGGCGGCACGGCCGTGCCGGTCGAAACCCGCGAAAAGGACGAGTTCCGCCTCACGCCCGAGGCTCTGCGCGAGAAGATAACCGACCGCACCAAGCTCCTCGTTCTGCCCTTCCCCAACAATCCCACCGGGGCCATTATGGAAAGGGAGCATCTTGAGGCCATCGCCGACGTTATCCGCGATAAGAATATAGCAGTGCTTTCGGACGAGATATACGGAGCGCTCACCTATAAGGGCAGGCACGTGCCCTTTGCCTCGATAGACGGCATGAAGGAGCGCACCGTGACGATAAACGGCTTCAGCAAGGCCTTCGCCATGACGGGCTGGCGCCTCGGCTACGCGATGGGGCCGAAGCCGCTTATCGCCGCCATGCTGAAAATACACCAGTACGCCATCATGTGCGCCCCCACCACCGGCCAGTACGCCGCG
The DNA here is from genome assembly GCA_947629615.1 of uncultured Clostridia bacterium. GTDB lineage: Bacteria > Bacillota > Clostridia > UMGS1883 > UMGS1883 > JAFLUQ01. The sequence continues at coordinate 11,291 of CANRER010000014.1, forward strand.
GTGGAGGCCCTTCGGAGCTGCGACGACGAGGTGGAGGCCATGCGCCGCGAGTACGACCGCCGCCGCCGCGTCATGGTAAAGGGCCTGCGCGACATGGGGCTTTCGTGCTTCGAGCCGCTGGGCGCGTTTTACGTGTTCCCGAACATATCCTCCCTCGGCATGACCAGCGAGGACTTCGCCACCGCGCTCCTCACCGAGGAAAAGGTCGCCGTCGTGCCGGGTACGGCCTTCGGCGCGGGCGGCGAGGGCTTCGTGCGGTGCAGCTACGCCTACAGCATAAGGAATATAAATACCGCCCTTGAGCGTATCGCCCGCTTCGTCGAGCGGCATAAGGGAAAATAATTCATTTCCCCCTTGCGGAAAATGTCAAAGTGTGATATACTTATATGGTTAATAATTGTACTTCGGCTAAAGGAGGAATAAGCGTGGCAGCAAAATACATTTTCGTCACAGGGGGCGTGGTTTCGGGCCTCGGGAAGGGTATAACGGCGGCGTCGCTGGGGCGGCTGCTCAAATGCAGGGGCTTTAAGGTGACTATCCAGAAGTGCGACCCTTACATAAATTTCGACCCCGGCACCATGAGTCCGTATCAGCACGGCGAGGTGTTCGTCACCGACGACGGGGCCGAAACCGACCTTGACCTCGGCCACTACGAGCGCTTTGTTGACGAAAATCTCAACAGCAACTCGAACGTAACCAGCGGCAAAGTTTACTTCAACGTGATAAACAAGGAGCGCCGCGGCGACTATCTGGGCGGCACGGTGCAGGTAATTCCGCATATAACCAACGAAATAAAGGAGCATATCTACTTTGCCGGCAAGGACAACAACGTGGATTTCGTGATAACCGAAATCGGCGGCACGGTGGGCGACATCGAAAGTCTGCCCTTTTTGGAGTCCATACGTCAGGTGCAGTGGGAGGTGGGCCGCGAAAACTGCGTGTATATCCACGTTTCGCTGATACCCTATCTGGCTTCGAGCGGCGAGCAGAAGTCCAAGCCCACTCAGCACAGCGTGAAGGAGCTTTTGGGGCTGGGTATTCAGCCGGACGTTATCGTCTGCCGCACGGAAAAGCCGCTTGAAAAGGGCCTGAAGGAGAAAATCGCCTCGTTCTGCAACGTTAAGAAGGACTGCGTTGTCGAAAACCTCGACGCTCCCACCCTCTACGCCGTACCCTTGGCGCTGGAGCAGGGCGGCTTGGCAAAGGCCGTGCTCGGCTGCCTTAATATGCCCGACCCCGGGGCCGACCTCGGCGAGTGGACGCGCATGGTCGAAACCGTACTCAGCCTCGGCAAGGACGGCCGCAGGGTGAGGATAGCCCTCGTGGGCAAGTACGTCGCCCTGCACGACGCTTACCTGAGCGTGGCCGAGGCCCTGCGCCACGGCGGCATAGCCAATAAGCTCGACGTTGAGATAGACTGGGTGAACAGCGAGGAAATAACCGCCGAAACCGCGGCGAAGCGCCTTAAGGACGCCGACGGTATTCTTGTGCCGGGCGGCTTCGGCGACCGCGGCGTTGAGGGAAAGATACAGGCCGTGCGCTACGCGAGGGAAAACGGAGTGCCGTTCTTCGGCATCTGCCTCGGTATGCAGATGGCGGTGGTGGAGTTCGCCCGCGACGTGCTGGGCTTCGCCGACGCCGACAGCGCGGAATTTAACCCCGATTCCGCCCACGCGGTCATACATATCATGCCCGACCAGAAAAACGTTGAAAATATGGGCGGCACGCTGCGCTTGGGGCTTTACCCCTGCAAGCTGGCCGAGGGCAGCCTCATCGGCGAAATATACGGCGGCGAGCCGCTTATATACGAGCGTCACCGCCACCGCTACGAGTACAACAACGAATACCGCGAGGCCCTCACCGGGGCGGGGCTGTCCATCGGCGGCCTTTCGCCCGACAATCGGCTCGTCGAAACCGTGGAGATAAAGGATCACCCGTGGTTCGTGGGCGTGCAGTTCCACCCGGAATTTAAGTCGCGCCCCAACAGAGCGCACCCGCTGTTCGCCTCGTTCATCAAGGCGGCCGGCGAGAGGGCGGAGAATAAGGCAAATAAATAAAACGGAGGCAGGGAAAATGAAAAAGCTATTGGCAGCGGCGCTGGCTCTTTCAATGGGGCTGGGCCTTACGCCCGCCTTCGCGGCGGAAAGCTCGGACGCGAAGGTTTTTGCAGACTGGAAATTCGGCAGGGAAAATATCGTCGAGGGGACCTCGCTTGCCGACGGCTCGCTTCGGATAAACGACGCCAGCGGCAACGGGAACACTCTGGAGCTGAACGTTTACGGCGGCAGCGCGGCGGAGCTTGTGAGCTTTTGCGACGACGGGCTGCTCCCCGGGCAGGGCAGCGTTGAGCTGAAAAGCGAAAACAGCGACGACAAAGACGCCCGCGCCGTTAAGGGCGTCGATTTCACCACCGTAAACGGCGCCCCGATAAATAAGGAAACCTTCAGAAACGGCTATACCATCGAGATAATCTATAAAATGCCCGACGACTGGAACAATACCGACCGCTGGACGAGTCTGCTTTCCCGCGTGGGGAAGTCGGAGCAGACCGACAGCGATTATTACAAAGACGGCATAGAGGCCTCGAGCCTTATCAGCGTGTCCAACTGCAAGGAGATACAGTTCATACCCGTCAACGCCGCCAACGACAAAAGCCCCGGCTCGGTGTGGAGCGTCGCTATGGATAAGGGCGAAAACTGGTACAGTATCGTTCTGACCTGCGACGGCACGAATATCCGCACCTACGTCAACGGCGCGGCGTCGTTCCGCGACTACGAGGGCGGCGGTATGCAGGGCCTTTACGCCGACCCGACGGACGGCCGCTTTCGCATAGGCGCGCGCGTCAGGGATAACACAACGCCCTACCGTTTCACCCGAGGCTTTATTCAGGAGATAAAGATAAGCGAGGGCGCGCTCCCCCGCGAAAAGTGGCTTGTGCCAAACCCCGAGGACTACGTGGGCGAATACGGCAGCAACGATGACTTTGCCAAAACTCCCGAGGACCGCTATAACTTCGTTTTCCTGCCCGACGTGCAGAACGCCGTCGAGTTCATGCCCGACGTGCTTTATAAGGCTATGGACTGGATGGTCGAAAACAAGGATTTCGCCAACATCAGCGCGGTGCTCGGCCTCGGCGACAACGTGAACGCCCGTTGGGAAGAGCCGCAGTGGGCGAACGTCACCCAAGCCACCGACATACTGCTTAATGGCGGCGTGAAGCTTTTGATGATGCCCGGCAACCACGACAGCGACAACAAGGACACCGAGGACGCGTACTGGTACTACAAGCGCGAGTACGGCGTGGGCAGCGATTATCTTAAGGCGGCGGACTATGTTGTCAACGATTCGCCCTCGGGCATAAGCTCGTATATGAAGGTGAAGGCCGGCAGCTATACGTATCTTCTCGTGGCCGTGGGAATGTATACCTACGGCAGAGATGAGGCTTGGCTTAGGCAGCTTCTCACGGAAAACGCCGCCTTGCCGACCATACTCATCAGCCACGACCTTCAGAATTGCAGCGACACCGTGCCTAACGACATCAAGCTCAGCGACAAGGGCAGGGACATCTGGAACATTGTCAAGGAATACGACAACGTGTTCATGATGGTGGGCGGCCACAGCCACGGCTACGGCAGCGAAACGCTCACGAACAACTACGGCCACGACGTTTTCAGCGTGCTGGCCGACTACCAGTTCTCCTACAACGGGGGCAACGCTCTGTTCAAGTTTGCCGAATTTGACGAAAAGGGCGACAAAATACACATTACCACCTTTTCGCCCTACGTTCAGACCCTCGCTCCCGAGGAGCGCACCTTCTTCGACGTGACCTATATGACGGGCAAGGGCCATGACGACACACTTAATATTGACTTTTCCGAACGCTTCGCCTTCGCGGCCAAAAAAACCGAATACGGCGAAAACCTTATCGAAAATTACGGCTTTGAGGAAAACACCGACGGCTGGACCTACAACGCCAACGGCAGCTTGGGCGCGATAAAGGGCTGGGAGCGCACGAATGAGAACGCCCACGAGGGCAGCTGGGCCCTTAAGCAGGTTGCAACGACGAACGCCGGCAACGGCGGCGACAACAACCTCGGCGTATTCTTCCCCATCGAGGGCGGCAAAAAGTATAAGCTGACCTATTGGGAGTACTCCTCCGCCGACGCGCCCTCGGGCTACGGACGTATGCACGTGGCGGCCGCCGTTTCGGAGCGGGGCGCTCTCAACAATACCGGCCTCCAGCTCATGGACTGCGGCGGTTGGAGCTCGTGGGTAAACGGCGACGGCGACCCCCATCGCGACCCGGCCTATCATAAGGGCTGGTCAGAGCGCAGCTATGTTTTCGACACCGCCGCTCACCCCGAGGCCAAGTATATCCTGCTCGGCTATGCGTGGGGCGACAGCGGTTTCCTCATCGACGATTTCAGCCTTGTTGAAGTTACCGAAAGCGCACCGGTGACAATAATGAACGTCACCGCTTCTCCCGCCGAGAACGGGGCCGACGTCTGGAGCCTTATAATGAACCCCGTCCCGGATATGTACTACGTGGCGGCGGGCTATGACGCGAACGGCAGGCTCGCGGGCGCGGCCTTCAAAAAGTACGACGGCGACGGCTCTATCCATGTCGGCGGCAGGAACATCGCGAGCGTGAAGGTTTTCCTTTGGAATGATCTGCGCTCCATGCTGTGCCTGTGTGAACCCTACTCGGCAGCATTGTAGGAGCCGCGTTTCAGCTTCACATACCTATATTAAAAAGGAGGCCTCGGCCTCCTTTTATGTTATATTATTATTGTGCTGTGTGGGCTTCGCGCCTTGCGCCTCATCAGTCATATGGGGCAAGTACAATTCCCGCACACAGTCTTGCCTTCTCCTTGGGGAGAAGGTGGCGCGAGCGGAGTGAGCGACGGATGAGGGGTGCTGTGCGCCGCCGATAGTAAACCCCCTCATCAGTCGGCTTCGCCGACAGCTTCCCCCCGAGGGGAAGCCAAGGGCTGTTGTGCGTAATTTTCATTATGCAAAGACGGTGCAAAAAGTACAATTCCCGCACGTATCCTTGCAAAGCGCACTCGCGCCGATTATTTCACCCTCACTATCATTTCCGCGCTTACGCCGTTAGGGGCGGAGGCGGTCAGCGTTGTTTTGCCTCGGCCCACGCCTATGAGGGAGGAGCCCTCAACCCGGGCCACCGAGCCGTCGGCGGTTTTAAGCGTTATTTTATCGGCGCTTTCGGCGGGAGTTTTGGCTATTTTCAGCTCGTATGTCCGCCCGGCGGAAATCGTCACGTCCTCCGAGCCGCCGCCCACGATGGACAGCGAAACGGCGGTGACGTCGCTTTCGCCGCTGATAAGGGCCGCGTCGGCCTCGCCCGAAGCCGTCAGCGAGGAAACGATGTTCCCGCTTTCGTCCACGTACCGCGCCACGCCGTTGCCGACAACGACGGCAACGTTGTCATAGCCGCTCTCGCCGCTCACGTTGATGACGGTTATTCCGTTGCCAAGTGCCTTTACCACGCCCTCGCCGTCCACCGACGCGATGTTCGGATCCATTGAAACGTAGCTCAGCTCGCCGCCCTTGGGCGCACTGACGCGGAGCGTATGCTCCTGCCCGAGCGAAAGGCGAAGCGTGTCGTCCTTTATATTTACTCCGCCGCCGCAGCCGCCCAACAGGAGCGCCGCTATCAGCGGCAAAGCCGTCGTTTTGATGCGCAAGACAAACACCTCTTGACAAAAACTGGGAAACTACCTCACGAATATCTTGAACGTATCCTCAACGCCGTTGGGCGCGGTGACGGTTATCGTCACGCTGCCCTTCGCCTTGGGATATACGGTGCCGTCGCTGTCAACCTCGGCCACGGACGGGTCGGACGAAACGTAATCCAGCGGGTCGTCGCAGTCCGCGAGGATGCTTGCCGGTTTGGACGCGAGCGCACGGG